>JAUXEE010000333.1 GCA_030618065.1 Gemmatimonadota bacterium | reverse complement strand
GAGGTGATTCGCCAGTTCGTATCGACGGTGAAAACCCCGTCGGCCACACAGCGCAGCACCGTCTCGAAGAACTGGGCTTCACCGGCCGGATCCAGGACTCTCAACGGCTTCTCAGACTTTTCAGACATACGTACCTCCGTCTGTATAAGACTACAAGAATCGTTCCGAAAAGGCCTCGAGAAACCCATCCCGGCTTACACCCGTAGTGGCCTCGAGCGACTCAGGCACTCAGAAAGCCATCTATCTCCTCTTTGGACGTCCGAATGAGCACCCTTCTCCAAGATCTGAAGTTCGGCATTCGAATGCTCTGGAAAACCCCGGTCATCTCATCTGTGGCAGGCCTCTCCCTGGCCCTCGGCATCGCGGCGGCCACGGCCATGTTCGCGTTGGCAAGCGCGTTCTGGCTGGAGCCCCTCCCCTTTGGGGACCAGGAGGGGTTGGTCATGATCCGAGAGCTACGCCACGGCGAGAGCATCGACATGGCCGCAGCTGCGTCGGTACCCAACTTCAGAGACTGGCGTGACTCGGCTACGAACCTCTCATCCATGACAGCCCTGACCATCAGGACTGCGAATGTCACTGGGGTGGAGATGCCCGAGGAGGTCCAGATCGCCGTAGGCACCCCGAACCTGTTCGAGGTCCTCCAACTCCAACCGGCCCAGGGGCGGGCCTTCCGTCCCGAGGAGGGGGCTCCGGGTATCGGAGACGTGGTGGTCATCACACACCGCTACTGGGAGCAGCACTTTGACGAAGATCCGGAGGCCCTGGGCCGCCTCCTCACCCTGGACGGCACTCCCTACACGGTGATCGGAATCATGCCGGAAGATTTCGAGATGCTCCCTGCCTTGGTGGAGGTGTTCAGAGTCACCGATCTCATGGGGGAAGAGGAGCGGGGTTCCAAAGGTTGGATGGTCTTTGGACGTCTCCAGCCAGAAGCCACTGTGGAGCAGGCTCGGTCAGAGATCACCAGCATCGCTGAACGTCTTGAAACCGAGTACCCAGATTCGAATCGGGGGTGGGGAGTCCTGGTTCAACCGGCTCGCCAGTGGTTCCCGGGCCCGACCGACGCCAAGCTGGTCCTGCTTCTCATCGCCGTGTCCCTTTTCGGCGTTGCCATCGCCTGCGCCAACGTGGCCAACCTCCTTCTGGGCAAGGCTGAAACCCGAATGAAGGAGATCGGGGTACGGATAGCGATAGGGGCCGGAAGAGCCCGCATCGTCCGGCAACTCCTGACCGAAAGCGTGATGCTTGGACTGGCGGGTGGTGGCGTCGGGACCCTGATGGCGGTCTACGTTATCCGGGGCCTGAACGCGGCCATGCCGGCGGAGCTACCCCAGGCCTTCCGACCCTCCCTGGACGTGCCGACTCTCCTCATTACCGTGGGAATGGCCGTAGGAGCCGGAATCCTCTTCGGATTGGCCCCCGCCCTTCACGCCATCCGGGGGAACCTCAAAGACTCCCTGGGAGACGGGAGCCGGGGCGGCACGGCCAGTCGAAGCCGGAAGCGACTTCGAAACGGCTTCGTGGTGGGCCAGATCGCCGTGGCGTTGGCTCTCCTCACGGGTGCGGGTGAGCTTCGGGAGGCCATGAACGCCCTGGTATTCGCCGATAGCGGCTTTCGGACCGATGGGCTCCTCACCTTCCAGCTCACCCTTCCCGAATACAAATTCGCCGAAGCTTCGGATCGACTCATCTTCGCGGAGGGGATGATCAGCGGCCTGGAAACCACGCCGGGAGTGGAGGGGGTGGCTGTCATGGCATCCCTCCCCCGAGGGAGGGAGAACGTCAACTCTTTCTTCCAGATAGAGGGACGGGAAGTAGAAGACATGAATGAACGCCCACGAACCAACTGGCAAAGTGTAAACCCCGCCTACTTCAGCACCCTGGAGATCCCCCACCTGTCAGGCAGGCTTTTCGAGATCGGGGACAGAGAAGACGCCACGCTGGTAGCCGTAGTGAGCCAGGAATTCGCCCGCCGTTTCTTCCCCGATGAGGAGGTTTTCGGCAACCGAATCGACATCCAGGGCGCCTACCGAGAGATCGTCGGAGTCGTGGGGAACATTATGCAACGGCGGGTTCCCTTCGATGGATTGGTCGAGCCGGGAGTCTACCTCCCCATGGCCCAAAACCCGCTTCGGAATCCTGCCGTCGCGGTCCGAACCAGCGGAGGCCCAACGGCCCTGGTCCCGGACGTCCGGACAGTCATCAGGTCCATCGACGCCGACCAGCCCATCACCTTGGTCCGGAGCATGGAGGAACACATCGCCTCCGAAGTGGCGGCCATGTCCTTCCTCGCCCAATTCGTGGGGGCCCTTGGAATCCTGGCCTTGTTCCTCTCAGCAATCGGGATCTTTGGAGTCATGGCTCATGGCGTCCTTCAGGAGCGGAGGGAAATGGGCATCCGCCTGGCCATGGGGGCCAGGAGTGGCCAACTGGTGATGATGGTGACCCGCCGGGGCCTCACCCTCTCGGCGGTGGGCATGGCCCTGGGTATCCCCCTGGCCTTTGGGATCCATCGGGCAGTCATGAGCGCACTGAGTCTCTTCGACGCGGATATCGGTTATGGAATGGCTCTAACGGCCGGTGGGCTTTTGGCAGGCGTGGCGATTCTTGCCAGTTATCTCCCTGCCCGGTCAGCCGCCAGTGTCCAACCGACCCAGGCTCTTTCCCTGGAGTAAGGTGGAAGAGAGGAACACATCCCCTGCGAATCTGCGTCCTCCTTGACTCCT
>JAUXEE010000041.1 GCA_030618065.1 Gemmatimonadota bacterium | reverse complement strand
TAGTAGATCACCGCGCTCTCACAGTCCCCGACCTCATCGTAGGCCACAGCCGTTTCGAAGAGAATCCGGGGAAGAGAATCCGGATCCAGGGCCGAGAGAGTCTTCTGATAGAAGGGGAGAGCCCTCCCATATTCCCCGATATCGGAGTAGTGCTGGGCCAATGGGAGAACCAGATCCTCTATACTGATCCCGGGCCGAAATTCCAGGGCGGTCTGGACGGCAGAAGCCATCCCGAACTGATCGCCGGTCCGGTTCTCTCCCCGGGCCAGGTGGACGAAATCCGACAGGGCCTGGTCGGCCAAGGAGGAATCCTGGGCTACCGCCAGCCGGTAATATTCTTTGGCGTCGTCGATTCGCTTCAACCCGACGTAGGTATGGGCGATTCGGGCATACGTCTCGGAATCGGTGGCACCCTGTCGGAGGGCAAGCCGATATTCGGCGAGAGCTTCCACCAAGTCACCCTTGGCAAAAGCCTGATCTCCCCTGAGAATCGAGCCCCCTTCCTCACTCAAGGGGGTGCATCCAACGAGAACTCCCAGAACGATGGATGGGAGAAGAGCCCCTCTCCACTGTCTCGCCTTGGACCGAATCGTCTCGAATCGAGTCATATTCATAAGCAGGAAAGCTAACGAAGCCGCGCCCGGATCGGGACGCAGCTTCTCAAAAGGCAGCATTCATGCCAATCAGGCTGGGGAGCCTCCCTATCTGGTCGATGCCGGTCCCTAACCGAGAGAGGCCAGATAGGCCTTGGCCCTCATGTCCCCCGGATCGTCCTTCACGCAGCGCTCCCACTCCTGGCGTGCCCCGGCCTCGTCTCCCTGTCTGTGGAGGGCCAACCCGAAGCGAAGTCGAGCACTCGTGAAGCCGGGGTTGTTCTCAAGGATCGTCTCGAGCTGCTCCTGGGCATCTTTCCAGCGACCCATGCCCATCAGCGCCTCAGCATACTTCGAGCGGATATCCAAAAAGCGGGTACGTACCGCCAGAGCTTTCCGATATTCTCCCGCGGCCTCTTCCGGGTGATCCGCCACCAGGTAGAGGTCACCCAGCTTGGCGTGAGCGATGGCGATCTTGTGGCCGACGTCCGATGGAAACTCCTCGGACTCCCAATGATCCAGCTCGTCAGCTCTCTGGAGGTGGCGCCGGGCCTCCTCGAAATGGCCCAAACCCTGAAGAACTATGGCCCGGTTCAAATGAGCTTCGGCATAGGTGTCCGAGATGCTCAAAGCATGGTCGAACTCCTCCAGGGCCGCCTCCGGGTCACCCAACATGGCCAAGCAGAGACCGACCTTGTTGTGGACATCGGCAAATCCCGGGTGCTGTTCCAGGACACCCTGGAACAACTCCAGGGCGGCCTCGTAGTCGGCTCTTTCCCAGGCACAAATGCCTCTCTCGATGAGTTGTTGTGCTGAGAGGTGGTTGGTGTCGGACATAGTGGCCTTTCCCAAGACATCCCTTGGGTTGAGCCGGAGGTGAGTCCTCCAGCATCGATCCAAGTCTCAAAACTACTTCCGGTGGAGCGGTCTGGTCTAGGGACTGCGGATACCGTGGCTCAGGGCTCCTCGATTCCTTCACCCTCCCGGAACCATTTCACGAAGGCTCGAATCCCATCTCTGAACTCCCACGTTGGATCATATCCGAGAAGCCTCCTGGCTTTGGAGATGTCGGCGAAGGTTCGGGCCACATCACCCGGCTGCTCCGGAGAAGGCCGGATACGGGGTTTGATTCCCATCTCCTCCGCTACGACCTGGATCATCTCTCTCAGTCCTATCGTCCGACTCTCTCCCAGGTTCACGACCTCGTGGCCATGGTTCTTCCCGACCCACTCCAAGGCCCCCTCCACACCCTGCAGGATGTCCTCGATATAGGTGTAGTCCCGCTGGGAGGTGCCATCCCCGAACATGGGGAGCTCCTCTCCGCCCTCCATGAGCCGGGCGAACTTATGGATGGCCAGGTCGGGGCGTTGCCGCGGTCCGTAGACGGTGAAGAAACGAAGGCAGATGCAGGTGATTCCGTACAGATGCGAATAGGCGTGGGCCAGGAGCTCCCCCGCCTTCTTGGTAGCTGCATAAGGAGAGATGGGATTGTCCACCGGATCGTTCTCGGAGAAGGGGACTTTTTCGTTGTTCCCATACACCGAGGAGGAGGAGGCGAAGACGAATCGGCTGATCCCCCTCCCACGAGCGAACTCCATGAGATTGAGGGTACCTCTTACGTTCACGTCGTAGTAGAGGGTCGGCTGGGCGATGGACGGTCGAACCCCGGCCCGGGCGGCGATATGGACGATGGTATCGATGCCGTCAGGGAGTCCTGCCAAAACCGTCTCGTCCCTGATGTCCCCCCGGACGAGGGTGAAAGAGGCATGGTCCCTCGCCCGTGTGAGATTCCTCTCCTTGATGGCCGGATCGTAGAAGTCGTCGAAGTTGTCCAACCCTACCACCGAACAGTCCCGCTTCAGCAGGCGTTCGGAGAGATGGGAGGCGATGAAGCCGGCCGCGCCGGTGAGAAGTACATTCATGTGTATTGGGGCGGTCTCAATTCAGCGTTCGAGCCCGGGCCCCCTCCGTTTCAACCAGCTTCCTGAAGTAGGGAATGGTCTTCTTCAGGCCATCCCGCAAGCTCGTCCGGGGCTCCCAATCCAACTGGGCCTTGGCCAGGGAAATGTCGGGCTGTCTTACCTTGGGGTCGTCCTGCGGAAGAGGATGTTCCACCAGCTCCGATCCACCACCTGTCTCTTCCAGAATCATCTCTGCGAGCTGCCGGATCGTGAACTCGATGGGATTTCCGACGTTCATGGGATCGGTGTAGTCGGAGGAGAAGAGGCGGAATAGACCCTCGACCTCATCCTCGACGAAACAGAATGATCGGGTCTGATTGCCGCTTCCGTAGAGAGTGATGGACTCACCGCGTAACCCCTGGACGATGAAGTTCGAAACCACTCTCCCGTCGGCAGGGCGCATCCGGGGACCATACGTGTTGAAGATTCGGGCGATACGCGTGTCCAACCCATGGTACCTGTGATAGGCCATGGTGATGGCCTCGCCGAAGCGTTTGGCCTCGTCGTAAACTCCCCTCGGGCCAATGGGATTCACGTGTCCCCAATAATCCTCCGACTGGGGATGGATCTGGGGATCCCCATAGACTTCGGAGGTGGAGGCCAAGAGGAAGCGGGCGCCGTGGGCCTTGGCCAAGCCCAGGGAGTTATGGGTCCCGAGGCTGCCTACCTTCAAGGTCTGGATGGGAAGCTCCAGGTAGTCCACGGGGCTGGCCGGCGAGGCGAAGTGGAGGACGCCCTCGACTCTCTCCGCCAGAAATAGGGGCGTGGAAATGTCATGTTCGATGAAGAAGAAGTCTTCCCGACCCTCCAGGTGCTCCAGGTTCCGCCAGGACCCGGTGATGAAGTTGTCCACGCCCACGACCCGGTGCCCAGCCGCCAGAAAGCGGTCCACCAGGTGGGAGCCCAAGAAACCGGCGGCGCCGGTGATGAGGATGCGCATAGATGTTTCCTAGTCCGCTTTGGAGTGGACGCTTCTTCGGCCTACGGAATAATATTCGAATCCGAGCTCCTGCATCCTCTCCGGGCGGTAGAGATTCCTACCATCAAAAACCACGGGATCCCGCAGGGCCTCTCGGATTCGGGGAAAGTCAGGCCGGCGGTAGGGGAGCCACTCGGTATGGATGAGGAGGGCGTCGGCCCCTTCCAGGGCATCGTAATTGTTCTGGTGATAGGTGATCTGGTCTCCAAAGCGTCGCTTGGCCTCTTCGATGGCCACCGGATCATGAGCTGCCACGGTGGCGCCGCGCTTCAGGAGTGAAGGGATAGTCACCAAGCTCGGGGCCTCTCGCATGTCGTCGGTGTTGGGCTTGAAGGCCAACCCCCACACGGCGAATCGACGGCCCGAGAGGTCCTCCCCGAATCGGGCGATGACCCGATCCAGTAGGAACCGCTTCTGTCGCTCGTTGACGGCTTCTACGGCCTCCAGAATCGAGGCGTCGGCCCCCCGCTCTTTCATGGTCCGAACCAAAGCTTTCACATCCTTCGGAAAGCAGGAACCTCCGTACCCGACTCCAGGGAAGAGGAAGGCGGATCCGATTCGGGCATCCGAGCCGATACCCCGGCGGACCATATCGACATCGGCACCCGTGGCCTCACAGAGTTGGGCCATGGCATTCATGAAAGAAATCCGGGTGGCCAGCATGGCGTTGGCAGCATACTTCGTAATCTCAGCCGCGGCGAGGTCCATGGTGTGGATGGCATTCCCCGTCCGGACGAAGGGCGAATATAGATCGGTCAGCATCTTCCCCGCATACTCCGAATCCACCCCGAGGATGACCCTGTTCGGTTTCATGAAATCTGCGACGGCAGCCCCCTCCTTCAAGAACTCTGGGTTGGAGCAGACATGGACCGTGTGGTCCGTCTCCTCTTCGATGGCTTGTCGGACCTTCCCGGCCGTCCCGACGGGGACCGTGCTTTTCGTACAGACGATCTTCTCACTCTCCATGGCCTGACCAATGCTCTTCGCAACAGCCAGAACATGCTGGAGGTCGGCGGATCCGTCCTCGTCGGGCGGCGTCCCGACGGCTATGAAGATGATGTCCGAAGCCCGGACCGATTCGGCGACATCGGTGGTGAAGCTGAGCCGGGCGGATGCGAGATTGTTCTCGACCAGGGGCTCCAGGCCCGGCTCGTAGATAGGAATCTCCCCTCTGTTCAG
Source organism: Gemmatimonadota bacterium (assembly GCA_030618065.1). Taxonomy (GTDB): domain Bacteria; phylum Gemmatimonadota; class Gemmatimonadetes; order Longimicrobiales; family Gaopeijiaceae; genus JABDNZ01. Next base: position 4,964 of record JAUXEE010000041.1, on the reverse strand, counting down.
GCGAGCGATCTTCTCTCCGTCGATATCGGCACAGATCACATCGTTGCCTGTCTCGGCCAAACATGCTCCGGCAACGAGGCCGACGTAGCCGGTGCCAATGACGGTGACTTTCATGGTTTCGATCTCAGGAAGAAGAGAAAATGGAAGGCATCACGCCGACTCACGATTCGGCACGGTACCCAGGGTGTCTCCGGTACCACTCCACGGTCCGGACCAGTTCGACTTCGAAATCCTCCCGGGGCTCCCAACCCAACTCCCTTCGAGCCTTGGAGAAATCCATGGCGTATCGCCGGTCATGGCCGGGTCGGTCGGGAACGAAGGTGATGAGCTCCTCAGACGCGCCCAGGGCCCGGAGAATGCCCCTGACGACCTGAAGGTTTGTTCGTTCGGCGTTCCCACCGAAGTTGTAGATCTCTCCGGAACGCCCCTTCTCCAAGGTGGCGAGAATTCCGGAGCAAAAGTCCCCCACGAATATCCAGTCCCGGATGTGGAGCCCGTCCCCGTAAACCGGCAGAGAATCCCCTTTCATCGCACGGGTGGCCATAAGCGGAATGAGCTTCTCCGGATGCTGGTTGGGACCGTAGTTGTTGGAGCCCCGAGGGATAACGACGTCCATCCCATAGGTCGTGTGATACGATAGGGCCAGGAGGTCTGCGGCGGCCTTGGAGGCGGAGTAAGGAGATCGGGGATGAAGGGGAGTGTCCTCGGAAAAGCCTCGTCGATGGGGGTCGGATAGCTCCGGATCCATCCATGGAAGCTCTCCGTACACTTCGTCCGTCGAGATCTGGACGAAGCGGGATACACCAGCATCCCCAGCGGCATCGAGAAGCACCCGTGTCCCTACGATATTCGTCTGTACGAAGGGAGCCGCTCCCAGAATGGAGCGATCCACATGGCTCTCCGCGGCCAGGTTCAGGACGGCCTTCACACCCTTCAGGAGATCTTGGACCAAAGGGCCGTCGCAAATGTCCCCGTGCACGAAGGTGTACCTGGGGTCGCCCTCCACCTCCTCCAGATTGGCAAGGTTTCCAGCGTAGGTGAGGAGATCCAGGTTGACGATCTCCACATCAGGCCGCTCCTGGAGGAGGAGGCGAACCAGGTGGGAGCCGATGAAACCGGCCCCGCCGGTGACCAGAAGTTTCAAGCCAGCCAACTCTCTTTGAACTCCAGAAGAAGCTCCTCGGTGGCCGCGAGGAAGTTCGGTAACTTCGGGCTCGCTTGATTGAACCGAGGTCGGCTCCCATCGGCATGGAGGAGCGTGCCTCCGGCCGCCATTATCAGGGCCGCACCACCGGCCACGTCCCACTCATGCTTCGGGACCAAGGTCCAGGTTCCGTCCGCCAACCCTGCTGCCACCTGGCCCAGCTTGAAGGCCACCGAGCCGCACGGCTTCACCGTAAAGGGGGCGTCTTCGTACCGGTCCCACTCCCCTCGCTTCCACTCGCTCCGAGAGGCGAGGATCAGAGCCCCTTCAAGGCTCTTTCGGGCGGTGGCCCGAATCGCCTCACCGTTGAGGGTGACGCCCGACTCCACGGCTCCCAGGACCAGTTGGTCCGTTGATGGACTGAGAATCCCCCCCGCCACCGGTATCCCGTCCTCCACCAAACCGATGGATATGCACCACTCGGGAATCCCGTCCACGAACTCCCGGGTACCGTCCAGGGGATCCACGACCCAGACTCGCCGGTACCGAAGACGTTCCGGGCTGTCGGCTGTCTCCTCGGACAACCACCCCTCGTTTTCCGAGGGAAGGAGCTCCAGGAGGACGTCATTGGCCGCCAGGTCTGCGGCTGTCACCGGATCTCCCCGGCTGCTCTTCTCCTCGTAATCCACCGCCCCGGGAGTAAAGGGGCGGATGGCCTCGGCGGCGGCTCTCAAGGCTTCATGGATCCGCGCCAAATCGTCCTGTCGTGACATTCGCAACTTTCTAGTCCGAAGGCGGTCCGATGTATCCTTCCTTCTCGAGGAAGAGGTAGACCTGTTGGGCTGCCTCCTCCGGAGTGATGTCGGTGGTGTCGAGAACTACGTCAGCGTCCTCCGGAAGCTGGTAGGGGTCTGAAACCCCGGTGAACTCCTTGATGATCCCTGCCTTCGCTTTGGCATAGAGCCCCTTCCGGTCCCGGCTCTCGCACACTTCAAGGGGCGTGCTCACATGGACCAACACATAACCCCCATGCTGGGAAATCAGCTCCCGGTTCCGCCTCCGGACGTGGGCGTAGGGGGCGATGGGAGCGCAGAGTGCGATCCCTCCCCCCTTGGTGATCTCCGAGGCCACAAACCCGATCCTCTGGATATTGAGGTCCCGGTGCTCTTTGCTGAAGCCGAGCTCGCTCGAGAGGTTCCTTCGGACGATGTCTCCATCCAGAAGGGTCACCGACCTCCCACCGGCCTCCAGGAGCTTCGTCCGGAGAACATTGGCGACCGTGGACTTCCCCGAACCCGAGAGGCCGGTGAAGAACACGGTGAATCCCTTTTTCGACCTGGGTGGATGCCGGCGGCGAATCTCCTTCGCCACGTCCGGAAAGGTGAACCAGTCCGGGATCTCCCGGCCGTCATCCAGGCGAGCGTTCAGCTCCGACGCCGACATGGACCAGGTCGTGACCCCCTCGGGAATCTCGTCCACGGGAAGGTATTGATCCCGCTCCTTCACATAAACCAGCATCCGGAAGGGGAGCATGGTGACCCCAAGCTCCTCCTCATACTCAGCCAAGAGCTCCTGGGCCTCATAGAGACCGTAGAAGGGCTCACCCTCAGAATTCAGTGCGGGGCTGGCGTGGTCTTGGCCTACGATGAAGTGGGTGCAACCGTGGTTCTTACGAATGATGGCATGCCAGAGGGCCTCCCGGGGGCCCGCCAACCGGGGCGCCATATCCAACAAAGAGAGTTTGGCCGTGAATGGAGGATAGTGAGGGAGGACCGCTTCGTAGCACCGAACTCGGGTGTAATGGTCCAGGTCCCCGGATTGGGTCATTCGCACCACGGGGTGGACCAGAAGGTTGGCTTGGGCCCTCTTCGCAGCCCGAAGCGTCAACTCGACCTGAGCCCTATGCATGGGAGTCCGGGTGTGGAACCCCACCACTGTCCGCCATCCCAGGCGGGCGAATTCCTCCCGCAGTTGGCGAGGGGTGTGCCTATTCCTTTTGAAATCATAGTGGACCGGCATCTGGGCCCCTTCTACCGCGCCCCCCAGGTAGACGGGATTGGAATGGTGGAGAAGGTAGTCCACCCCCGGGTGGTCCGGGCTCGTGGTACCGTAGACCTTCTCGGCCTCCTCTGACAGATCCGGCTCCCAGACGTCCCCGACGGTGAGGGCCGCCAGGAGAACCCCCTCCGGATCCCGAAGGGCCAGGGGTTGGCCCGGTTCCAGCCCATCAGCCGACTCCCGGGTGACATCCAGGGTCACGGGGATGGGCCAGACGGTGCCGTTCGAGAGACGCATGCGGTCCCGGACCCCCTCGTAGTCAGTCCGGTTCAGGAAACCGGTCAGCGGACTGAAGCCCCCATTCATGAGGAGCTCCAGATCCCTGACCTGCCGGTCGGTCAGACCCCACGATGGCCAGTCCCGAGAGGCCTCTCTCAGCTCTGCGGTTCGAAGATCTCCTGCCAGAAGTTCTTTGAGTTCGCCCCCATGGGGGGGAATCAGCTTCTTGGACATGGAATCAGACCCTGGGGCCTTTGACGATCCAGCTCTCCTGAGCTCCAGGCGACGAAAGGGGAACCAATCCCTTCGTGGCGTTTCTGGAGTCAACGACGATAGTGGCCAGCTTAAAGACACGGGCGTGGTCCACATTGGAGTGGTCGGTGACGATGACGACCACATCCACCGAGGAGACCAACTCGTCGGTGAGAGCCTTCCCCTCCCACACCCTTCCGTCCTCTTCCAGGCGGGGCACATAGGGATCGTGGTACTTCACTTCCGCCCCGTCCCCTTCCAGAAGCCGAATGATGTCCAGGGCCGGAGATTCCCGCACGTCGTCGACATCGGGTTTGTAAGCGACTCCCAGCACCAGGACGCTGGAGCCGTTCACGGCCTTTCCGGCCCGGTTGAGGGCCTCCCATACCTTCCCCACCACGAACTCGGGCATGGCTGAGTTGATCTCGGATGCGACGTCGATGAACCGGGTTTTGTAGTTCAGCGTCCGCATTTTCCAGGAGAGATAGTGTGGGTCCACCGGGATGCAGTGGCCCCCGAGGCCGGGGCCGGGTGTGAACTTCATGAATCCGAAGGGCTTGGTGGCCGCGGCGTCGATGACCTCCCATACGTCGACCCCCAACCGATCGGCGATGAGCGCGACCTCGTTCGCCAGGCCGATATTCACCGCCCGGAAGGTGTTCTCGAGGATCTTGGTCAGCTCCGCGGCCTCCGTAGACGAAACCGGTACCAGGGCGTCGAAGAAGCGGGAGTACAGCGCCACACCGGCCTCGGAGCAGGCTGGGGTTACGCCCCCGATGACCTTGGGAGTGTTCTTCGTCTGCCAGATGGGATTCCCCGGGTCGACCCTCTCCGGTGAAAAGCAGAGGTAGAAGTCCTCTCCGACTACGAGCCCTTCCTCTTCCAGCTCGGGGAGAACGATCTCCCTGGTCGTCCCTGGATAGGTCGTCGATTCCAGAACCACGAGCTGGCCGGGCTTCAACGCTTTGGAGACGGCTTCGGTGGCAGAGAAGATGAAGGAGATATCCGGATCCCGGGTCTTGGAGAGGGGAGTGGGGACACAGATGGAGATGGCGTCGCACTCCGCCAACCGCCCCATGTCCGTGGTGGCTTCCAAACGACCAGCCTGAACCTCTTCCCGAATTTCGTCGTGGGTCAGGTCCTGGATGTGGGAGAGGCCCTCGTTGATTCCCTCCGTTACCCGTTCCTGGACGTCGAAGCCCAGGACATTGATCCCGCTTCTGGCAGCCTCCACGGCAAGGGGGAGTCCTACATAGCCCAATCCGATGACCCCGAAGGTCAAATCGTCCTT
>JAUXEE010000296.1 GCA_030618065.1 Gemmatimonadota bacterium | reverse complement strand
CACCAGCAACAACCACGGGCTCCAGAACCGGGACTGGACCGTGACCTATGGGGCCGACGGATACTCCACGGCCATCGACTACGAGGATCACAACACACTCTACTTCACCTGGCAAAACGGCCATCTCCTGAGGTACGACCGGAGAACCCGGGAGCCCTTGGACATCCAGCCCCAACCCGCACTCGGCGACGAGCCGGAACGCTGGAACTGGGACGCTCCCCTCCTCATCAGCCCCCACAACAGCAACCGGATCTACTACGGATCCCAACGGCTGTGGCGAAGCGACGACCGGGGAAGTTCATGGAAGGCGATAAGCGGAGATCTGTCCCAGGGCCGGAACCGATATGACATGCCAATGGTGGAGACAGCGCCGGGGATCAGCGCCCTCTACGACAACAGCGCCATGTCCTGGTACGGGAACACGACGGCCATCAGCGAGTCCCCCCTCCAGGAAGGCCTCATCTACGTGGGCACCGATGACGGCCTGATCCAGGTCACGGAGGACGGCGGGGAAAACTGGCGACGGGTGGACAACATCCAGGGCGTTCCAGCGGGCTCCTTCGTCAACGACATCAAGGCATCGGAGACCGATGCCAACACGGTTTTCGCTGCCCTGGACAACCACAAGGGAGGGGACTACTCCCCGTACATCGTCAAGAGTGCAGACCGGGGCAGGAGCTGGAGCTCGATCTCCGGGAACCTCCCGAACCGGCATCTCGTCTGGTCTATCGCCCAGGACCACGTCGACGGGAAGCTCATCTTCCTGGGCACCGAGTTCGGAGTTTTCTTCACCTTGGAGGGAGGCAATAACTGGATCAAGCTGGAGGGAGGGGCTCCCACCATCCCCTTCCGGGACATCGAGATTCAACGCAGGGAGTCGGACTTGGTCGCGTCCACCTTCGGCAGGGGGTTCTACGTCCTGGACGACTACACTCCTCTCAGGAAGCTGGACGCCGCCGCCCTGGCGGGTGACGGCCACCTCTTCCCCACCCGGGCCACCTACCGATACGTGGAGTCCACCGACCTCGGCGTTCCCGGGAAAGCCTTTCAGGGAAGCAGCCACTACAACGCCCCGAACCCACCCTTCGGCGCGGTGTTCACCTACTACCTGGGTGAGGAGATGAAGAACTCCCGGGAGAAGCGGGAGGCTGGGGAGAAGGAGATCAGGGAGCGAGGGGAAAACGTCCCCTTCCCCGGATGGGAGATCCTCACGGCGGAGGGAAGGGCCGGCGATCCCCAGATCATACTTACCGTCAAGGACAGTCGGGGCCAGGTGATCCGGCGTATCACCGGAGCTGACAGCAAAGGTTTCCACCGAGTAGCCTGGGACCTGAGATTCCCGTCCCCACGCCCCGTCGACCTGAACCCACCCTCGGCGGAGATATGGGGACCCGCCCCCGCCGGCCCCATGGTGGCTCCTGGAAGTTACACCGTTGAGTTGGCCCGCCTGGCGGACGGTGAACTCCAGCTCCTGGGCGAGGCACAGGAGTTCGAGGTGGTGGACCTTTACGGATCCGCCGTGGATCGAGGCGACGCCGACGAGAACCTGGCCTTCCAGCAGGAGACGGCGGAAATCCAGCGCCGGGCCGAGTCCGCAGCCTCATGGGTGGGAGAATCCTTGAACCGCCTGGCTCACATGGAGAAGGCCGTTTTCGAAACCCCCCGGGCTCCAGCCACGCTCCTTCACCAGATCTCCACTCTGGAGAACCACTTTGCCGACATCTCTCTGGTCCTCATGGGTGACCGGGTGAGGGGCAGCCTTTGGGAGCCCAGCCAACCCTCCATTCTCGGGCGGGTGGGCCAGATCGCCGGGGGGCATTGGTGGACCACCGAACCTCCCACCAAAACTCACCGCACGAGCCTGGGTATAGCCGCCCGGCAGTTGACGGAAGTGGAAAGCCGACTGGAGCGACTCGCAGGAGGGATCATGCAGTTGGAAGAGGCTCTCAAAGCCGCCGGGGCTCCCTGGACACCGGGACAACGCATCGGAGAGTAATGACTAAAGGAAAAACCCTTCTCACCCGGTTCTTCGGGTGGACGGCAGGCGTATTCTTCCACGTTGAGCGGCGAGGTGGCCCAGTTCCGACTGGCCCCCTCATGGTATTTGCCAACCATCCCAACTCCCTCATGGACCAGGTCGTCCTGATCCGAGTCCTGGATCGCCCCACCCGGCCCCTGGCCAAAGCCCCCCTCTTCGACCAGTGGATTCTGGGGTACATCCTTCGGGCCATGGGTGGGCTTCCCGTGTACCGGAAGCAGGATTTTCCGGATCAGATGCAGCGGAATCGAGGAACGTTCGATGCCGCGGTGGAAGCTCTGAGGCAGGGGGATGCCGTCCAGATCTACCCCGAGGGGCTATCTCACTCCGAAGCCTCCTTGGCCCCTCTCAGAACCGGCACCGCCCGTATCGCCCTCCAGGCGGAGGACGAGAGCGATTGGAAGCTGGGTCTCAAGCTCCTCCCCGTGGGCCTCACCTACACTCGAAAGACCTTTTTCCGGGGGCATGTCGTGGCCCTGGTGGGGGACCCCATAGAGGTGGGCCAATGGAAGGAGGCCCACGCGGCCCACGACAGAGAGGCTGTCCGAACCCTCACCGATAGAATCCGGGCCGCCCTTCAGAATGTGACCCTGAACGCCGAGTCGCCCAGAGAACGGGAACTCATCGAAGTAGCCGAGCGAGTGTACGCTCGGGAGGTTGGCCTGGCCCAGTGGAGGGAGAGAGAGACCCTGGGGGCCCGTTTGCCGCGGCTTCAGCTTTTCGCCAGGGGGGCCGCCTGGCTTCGGACCGAGGCGCCAGAGAAATACAGGAGGCTTGCCGGTAGGATCCGGGCCTTTGAACGGGCTGCCGGAATCCTGGGAGCCGGTGAGGCCGGAGTCCCCCCGGAATACAAGTGGGGCGCAACCCTCCAGTATGCCCTGGTGGAGGGAAGCATCCTCCTCCTGGAAGCTCCCTTTGCCGCAACGGGCTTCCTTGTCTGGCTACCCGTTTACCTGGGCTCGAAGCCCATCGTAAGGAGGATAGGCCCGGCATACGAAGCCCTGTCCACTTACAAGCTGTCGGCCTCAGGATTCCTTGCCATCATCACCCTTGCCGGATGGACATTTCTGGCCTGGTGGTGGGGAGGATGGAGTTGGGCTCTGGGCATCGGTGTCATCCTGGTCCCTCTGGGCCTGCTGGCTATCGCATGGCACGAGCGTTGGCTAAGAATGGAGGAAGACATCCGGCTCTTCTTCCGGGTGGCCTTCCGCCGGGATCGGAGGGAGCGGTTGGCCCGGATGAGAAAGGAGCTCGTGGCAGAATTCGACCGGATCGGGAGGAGGATGGACAGGGCCGACCGATTAGCGGAGAAGCAGGAGCGGCCGGAGGAAGAGGGGGGAGGCT
>JAUXEE010000111.1 GCA_030618065.1 Gemmatimonadota bacterium | reverse complement strand
CTTGTCGGAAGAAAGCGTTCATGGAGGAGTTCGGGCTGGCCTCCGACGACCAGATCGTGGGAATGGCAGCCCAGTTCATCCCCCGAAAGGGCCATGATGTCCTCCTCCAGGCCATACCGGCCATCCTTCGGGACCACTCTCGAGCCCGCTTCTTCCTCTTCGGGAAGGGCCCGCTCCACGAGGAGGTATCCCAGAGAGTCATGGACGCCGGCCTGGAGAAAGCGGTGCGGCTGCCCGGATTCCGGGATGACCTCCCGGACCTCCTCCCCTGCATGGACCTTCTGGTCCACCCAGCCACCATGGAAGGCCTGGGCATTATCCTCCTCCAGGCCGCCGCCTCCGGTCTCCCCGTGGTGGCGTCGGCGGCAGGGGGCATCCCCGAAGCAGTGGTCGATCAGGAAACGGGCCTTCTGGTCCCCCCGAGCGATCCGGAGGCCCTGGCATCCGCCGTATCGACCCTACTGACCGACCCCGCCGGCGCTCGCTTGATGGGCGACCGGGGCCGGCAAAGGATCCGAACCGAGTTTTCCGTGGACCGCATGGTGGACGGTAATCTCAGCGTATACCGGGAGCTTCTCTCGGATCTCACTTGACATGCCTGGCTCGATCGGATAAAATTCCCAGCATATGTTAGAAGTTGCTGGTGATTCTATCCGTGGAGAAAAAACTGAAACCGAGGAAACAAAGCGCGTTCGCCGGGGCGGCGAGCGTCTTCCGCAAACACGGCGGGATCCTCCGCACCATGCAGGCTGTCCGTCACGGAGTCCACCCGCGCACGCTCTACGCCATGCGGGACGTGGGAGTACTGGAACGGCTCGGGCGCGGGCTGTACCGGCTCGCGGATCTCCCGCCCCTCGGCAACCCTGATCTGGTCGCGGTAGCCCTCCGTGTCCCGGAAGGGGTGCTCTGCCTGATCTCGGCCTTGGCGTTCCATGAGATCACGAGTCAGATCCCGCACGAGGTCCACATCGCCCTCAAACGGGGTGCAGAACCGCCGCGGCTGGAGCATCCCCCCATCCGCGTTTTCTGGTTCACGGGAAAGGCCTTCACGGAAGGGACCGAGACGCACGAAGTGGACGGGGTGAATGTTCGCGTGTATGGAGCAGCGAAGACGGTGGCCGACTGCTTCAAGTATCGGAACAAGCTCGGACTGGACACGGCCATCGAATCGCTCAAGCTCTTCCTGGGGGAGAAGCGGGGGAGCCCTGACGATCTTGTGCGGTTCGCCCGCGTGTGTCGCGTCGAGAAGGTAATGCGTCCCTATATCGAGGCCCTCCTGTGAAGCGCCGGAAGGTGAGAAACGTCCACGCCTCCGTCCGGCAGCGCCTACTCAACGAGGCGAACGCAACAGACCGGCCGTTCAACGAGCTCCTCCAGTATTTCGCCATGGAGCGCTTCCTCTACCGGCTCTCCATGTCCCCTCACAACGAGAAGTTCGTCCTGAAAGGGGCTCTCATGCTGGCCATGTGGGAGGTCTCCATAACGCGCCCTACCAAGGACATCGACCTCCTGGGGCATGTGGCCAACGATATCGACCGGATCGTGGCAGTCGTGAAGGAGGTCTGCCGCCAGGAGGTCGAACCAGACTGCCTGGACTTCGACATGGATAGCGTCCAAGGGAAGCGAATCGCCGAGGAGAGCGAGTACGAAGGGGTGCGAGTGCGCTTTCGGGGGAGTCTGGGAACGGCCCAGGTCGGCATGCAAATCGACGTGGGTTTCGGCGACGCGGTTGTGCCTGGGCCGGTGACGGCGGACTATCCCACGATCCTGGACATGCCGGCTCCACGGATTCGCGGGTACACGCGGGAGAGCGTGATCGCCGAAAAGTTCCACACGATGGTCCGGAGAGGTCTCCTCAATAGCAGGATGCGGGACTTCTTCGACGTGTGGGCCCTCTCCCGGCACTTCGACTTTGACGGCGGGATCCTGGCAGCGGCGGTCCGCGAGACCTTCGCGCGGCGGGACCTCGAGGTCGCCTCCCGCCCTGTGGCCTTGACGGAGGAGTTCGCGGCGGACACCGCTAAATCGGCGCAGTGGCAGGGGTTTCTGCGGAAGAGCCGGCTGGACGGCGCGCCGGGTGAGTTGGCGGAGGTGGTCGGGGCGATCGCCGTCTTCCTCGGGCCAGTTTCCAAGGCTCTCCATGAGGACAGAGAGTTCGAAGATCGTTGGCCTGCGCCGGGGCCCTGGCATCCGCCGCATGGTGGACGGTAATCTCAGCGTGTACCGGGAGCTTCTTTCGGAGTCATCATCCCTTTAGCCAGCAACAGTCTCGGAGCTTTGAATGCCACGCCTCATATCACTCCCTCCTGGGTCCCTGAAACCCCCTCTCGTGGCGGCTTGTCTCTTCGGTTGCCTCCTCTTGATCGGATCCTGCACCCCCACCGAAGAACGGGCCCCTTCCCCACCCACTCCACCGGAGGCGCCACCGCCCAGGCCCCAAGTCCCCGTGGCGCAGACCCCGGGAGTACCGGCCCTGGTCCAGAAAGTTGAGATCCGGCGGACTTCCTTCGGAGTCCCCCACATCCTGGGGGAAACCCTGGAGTCTGCGGCATTCGCCCTGGCCTGGGTGATGATGGAGGACTATCGGGAGGAGGTGCCGCGCCAGCTCCTGGTAGCCAATGGAAGATGGGCCATGGTTTCAGGTCGGGTAGGCATCGAGAGGGATTACGCCGGGCGGCTCGCACATGAATATGCCATCGAGGTATTCCCCCTCTTTCCTCCGGATGTGCAGGAGATGCTGGAGGGATTCGCGGCCGGGGTGAACTATTTCATCGAGATCCATGCCGAAGGCCTTCCCGAGTGGGTCACCCCAGGGTTCACGCCGCAGGACGTCGCTGCCAAGGACCTTCGGGTCTGGGACCAGGGAGCGGTTCTGGAGTTCCGCCGAAGCCGCCAGAGCTCGGGAGATCGGCGGAGCCCGGGAGAGGCGACCGGGGAAGAGGTGGATCCCGACGTCGGATCCAATGCCTGGGCCTTCGGGCCCGAGCGATCCAGCTCGGGAAACGCTATCCTGGTTCGAAACCCCCATCTCACCTACACCTCCGGGTACTATGAAGCCCACCTTACCGTTCCAGGGGCCCTGAACTTCTACGGTGATTTTCGTCTGGGAGGGCCCTTCGGGATCATCGGTGGCTTCAATGACCGGCTGGGCTGGTCCACCACGAACAACTACGGAGATTCGGACCAGATCTACGCCCTTTCCAAGAATCCGGAGGACTCTGACGCATACCTCTTTGACCGGACCTCCGTCGCCATCCAAACCCGCCCGGTCACGGTGGACTTCACCGACACCGACTCTTTAGGAAGAGCGACCCGGGAGTTTCGATTTACCCCCCTGGGTCCGGTCCTATTCGAGACCTCCGACACCCTCTTCGTTCTCAAAACCTCGACCCTGAGGCAGTACAGGCTCGGGGAACAGTGGCTCCGGATGATGCAGGCACAGAGCCTGGAAGAATGGAAATCGGCCATGAGGATCCGGGCCAAATACTCGTCCAACTTCACCTACGCCGACGCGGACGGGAACATCTTCTACGTCTGGAATGCGTCCATGCCCCTCCTTCCTCATGAGCCGTCCGATGGAGAGCCCCTCTTCGCCGGCGGAATGGAGGACGTTTGGACCGAGCTATACCCCTGGGATGACCTCCCCCAGCTCCTGAACCCCAAAGGCGGATACCTACAGAATTCCAACGATCCTCCCTACTACACGAACTTGAACGAGCCCCTTCTGCCCGAAGATTACCCGCCGAACTTCCCCGAGCCCCGCCTTCGCTTCCGCTCCCAAAACTCTCTGGAGTTGGTCCACACCAACCAGCTCCTGAGCCTGGAGGATGTGGTGGAGCTCAAGCATTCCATGAAAATGATCCTGGCCGATCGGGTCAAAGACGATCTCGTGAGGGCGGTTCAGGCTCGAGACCCAGAGAGCGAAGTGGCGGAGGCCGTCGAATTGTTGGCCGGCTGGGACAACAGGGCGGCCAGGGAGAGCCGAGGCGCCACCCTCTTCGAGCTCTGGGCCTCGAAGTATTTCAGCCTCGCAGATCCGGATGGCGCTTACCGGGAACGCTGGTCCCGGGACGATCCGACGCGCACACCTCGGGGGCTTGGCGACGAAGAGAAGGCGGTGGAGGCCTTCGAGTGGGCGATTGAAGAGGCGAAAACGCGGTTTGGGTCTTGGGACGTGACCTGGGGAGAGGTACACCGGATCCGGGCTGGGGAGCTGGACATCCCGGTAGGCGGTTGCCCAAGCGGACTGGGTTGTTTCCGGGTCATCGGGTTTTCCGATGACGAGGACGGGAAGTACCGAGCTCGAACGGGGGATGCCTGGGTATTGGCTGTGGAGTTCGGGGAAAAGCCCCGGGCCTATTCGGTACTCGTCTACGGAAACACCAACCAGGAGCGGTCGCCCTACTTCTACGATCAAGCCGAGATATTCGCCAACAATCACCTGAAGCCCGTAGCTTATACGGAGGAAGAAATCCGAAGAGACCTGGTGGAGAGCTATCACCCCGGTCAGGAGCGTATTCGGTAGATGGAGAAGGGGTTCGACTTTTCCGCCCTCCCCGTGGTAGGGAGGGAAGAGATCCAGGAGAGGCTCTTGGCGGGCCTTCGGTCGGCCCTGGACGGCAAGGGTCAGACTCTTCTGCTGACGGGGGAACGGGGCACGGGGAAGACCCACCTCTGCCGTTTTCTCCAAGGCGAGGCCGAACGCAAAAGCTTCAGCGTCGCTGTGGGGAGGGCATACCGGGCAGAGGCCGACGTCCCCTACTCCCTCTTCTCCGATGCCTTCCTTCCACTTCTTCGGTCCCACCCCCCGGAAACGCTGACGGTTCTCTCCCGAGGTGGCGCCTCCGAGCTGGCGCACCTCTTCCCCGGCCTCACTTCGGCGAGGGGCGGGGCCCGCCGGGTGGAATCCGAGAGCCCCGGCGAAGCCCAGGCTCGCATCCTCTGGACCCTGATCGAGGTTCTCCGGGGATTATCGGCGCGGGATCCACTCTGTATCGTCCTCGAAGACCTCCAATGGGCCGACCCCACATCCCTGGAGGCGACCCACTTTCTGGCCCGGCAACTGACGGAATGCCCCGCCCTCCTCCTTCTTTCTCGAGATGAGCTCGGAAAGGGAGAGTATAGGGGCCTGGCCGAGATGGAAGGATCTCTCCTGAGTCAGGGAATCGCCGAGGAGATATCCCTCCCTCCGTTCACGCGGGAGGAGACGGGGATCCTTCTGAAGAATGCGTTTGGGGTTGAGGAGGTGGTGGCCGGAGAATTCACCGACCATCTCCATCAATGGACCCAGGGGAATCCCTTCTTCCTGGAGGAAACCCTTCAGAGTCTCATTCGCTCGGGGGGTTTATATAGGAAAGGCGGATCCTGGCTAGGGTGGGGGGTCAGGGAACTGGAGCTCCCCCGGACGGTGAAGGAAGCCATTTGGGCTCGCCTGGGCGAGCTTCCCCCGGACGCTCGGACCCTGGCGGAATTGGCCGCCATTCTCGGCGTCAGGGCCCCCTTCTCTCTCCTTCAGACTCTCAGCCCCCTCCCTGAATCCGAGCTCCTCGAGCATCTGGATCTCCTGGTCGAACGGGACGTCCTCACCGAAGGGATGGGGGAGGAGGGAGTGGTCTACGACTTCCTGCAAACGCTGGTTCGGGAGGCCCTCCTGAAAGAGCTGGGCCTCGCCAGATCCCAGATCCTCCACGGCCGTGTCGCCGAAACCCTGGAGGAGAGCTACGGGGACCGGGCTTCGGAGCACGCCGCCATCCTGGCCTATCACCACCTCCAATCCGCAGGCCAGGGAAAGCCCAGCGCCATCCGGCATCTCACACACGCCGGTCGGGACGCTCTGAGCCTTTTCGGGAACGTCGAGGCCGCCAAGTATCTCCGGGCCGCCCTTTCCCTCATGGACCGGCGGGAGTCCAGAGGGGACTCCCCCGTGGAGTTGGAGGGCGGCCGGCGGGGGGTCCTGGAAGATCTGGCCAGAGCCCTGAGTCGCATGGGTGAGTATCCCGAGGCGATTCCCCTTTGGGAGGAGTCTCGGGACCTGGCCCAGAGGGAAGGGGCACTGGAAGAAGCCGCCGAGTGCAGGCGCCGAATCGGAATCATCAAGAGCTACCATGGTGACCCCCAGGGCGCCGTCGAGGAATACGACACCATTCTGGCCGCCCCAACCCACGGCCTCTCTCCGAGCCTCCTGGCCCGAACCCGCCTCAGACGAGGAGTCGCTCTGGAGGAGTTGGGGAAGCTGGAAGAAGCCCGGGAGGAGCTCGAGGGCGTCCTCGAGATGGCTGAAGAGATTCAGGATCCTGTGATCCTCGCCCAAGCTCATCGCGCCCTGGTTCTTCTTCACATCTGGACCGGGAATCCGGATCGGGTCCGAGCACACGCCGACCGGGCCATGGAGCTGGCGAAGAGTTCCGGCGCCCTCAATGTGGAATTCTGGACCCACTGGGGCCTGGCCGTCCTGGAGGGACTCCTTGGCAATTCCCAGGCTATGGCCCAATGCGTGAAAGAGGCGAACCGGGTGGCTCAGGAGCTCCGCTCCCCTGTTCTCTCCCTCCGCAGCGCCGAACTTGCCATCGAACAGGCTGCCGCCGGCGGCCAGTGGAACTCTGGGATCATCATGGGGGAGCAGGCCATCGCCCTCGCCCGGAGTCTCTCCCAGAACACCATCCTACCCCGGGTGCTGGTCTGGACCTCCCTCATCTACCTGAATCGCGGCGAGGTCGACCTGGCCAAACCTCTCATTCAGGAGGCCTGGGAAGTGTCGGGAGCCGGCGGGGATGGAGCACTCAACGTGCATGGCGCGATCCCGGCCTACATTGGCAAAGGATACCTG
>JAUXEE010000125.1 GCA_030618065.1 Gemmatimonadota bacterium | reverse complement strand
CTTTCGGATCCCATCCCTGCGCCGAGCTTCCGCCTTATGTCCCATGCGGGTGAGGAGGTCGGCTCTTCCGACTTCCCGAACAAGATTTTGGTGGTCTTTTTCGGCTACACCTCCTGCCCCGACGTATGCCCCCTCACCCTTTCTCATCTGAGCCAGGCTTTTCTGGAAATGGAAGAGGAGGGCGAGAGGATTCAGCTCCTCCTCATCACGGTGGATCCTGCCCGGGACACCCCGGAGCGACTCCACCAGTATTTGGGAACATTCCACCCCTCCTTCCTCGGGTTGACGGGAAGCGAAGAGGACATCCGAGAGGTGGCCGACGCCTTCGGAGCATTTTTCGCCCGGAGGGGGGAGGGTGACGCCTATACGGTGGATCACACAGCTCGAACCTTCGTCATCGATCCATCTGGGCGGATTTCTTTGACCTTCCCCGTCACGGCCACGCCTGGAGAGATGGCCAGGGACCTCGCCATCCTTCTGGAGGAGGTCCAATGAAATCTGCCCTTCTCCCCGTCCTCACTTTCCCTGTCCTCATTCTCCTCGCCCTCCTTCTGGGAGCGTGTCGAGGTGAGATGGAAAGGGGAGACCCCGGGCTGGTTCTGGATGTGGCCATCTCCCCGACTCCGCCGGCCGTAGGACCGGCTCGTCTCATCATCACCCTGGAGGACACGGCCGGCGCCCCGGTGGAAGGAGCCGAGATCGTAGTGGAAGGGAATATGAGCCATGCCGGGATGGTCCCGGTGGTGGACACGGCCCAGGCCGAAGGCCCCGGAAGCTACGGTATCTCCGACTTCCGCTTCACCATGGCGGGGGATTGGATCTTGACCCTCCGAGCCACCCTTCCGGATGGACGTTGGGTGCGGGCTGTTAGGCCGACCAAGGTGGTAGGACGCGTGGGGGGCAGCCCTTGACGGGTAGATCTCCGAGGGCCGGAGGCCGGGATCTGTTGAGATCTCCCCTCCTGGGTTCCTTCCTCCGGTGGCGCCACTCCCGAAGTGTGCTGCAAGCCCTCTTCCTGAGCCTGGCCATTCTGGTGATGGTGGATGGGTTCTGGGGTCCTCAGCTCTCCCCCAAGAACATGGCGGGGGTCCTCCCCTGGGTTCACTGGAGGGGTTTCGTCGCTTTGGCCCTCCTCCTGGCCGGAAATCTCTTCTGCATGGCCTGCCCCTTCATGCTCCCCAGGAAGTTGGCTAAAAAGCTTCTACCAGCCGATAGACACTGGCCCAAGGCGTTGAGGACCAAGTGGCTCGCCCTCTTTCTTCTCTTCCTCTTCTTATGGGCCTATGAGGCTTATCACCTCTGGGCCAGCCCTCTCCTCACGGCATGGTTGGCCCTCAGCTACTTCGTGGCCGCCTTCGTCATCGACGGGTTCTTCCGTGGAGCCACCTTCTGTAAGCATGTCTGCCCCATCGGCCAATTCCACTTTGTGAACTCCCTGGCCTCTCCCCTGGAGATCGCCGTTCGGGAGCCCGGCGTCTGCGCCACCTGCCGAACCCGGGACTGCATCGTGGGCCGGTACGAAGAGCCTCGGGGTCTGGACCAGGGAACCGAGGCCCTTCGCCCCCACGAGCGGGGCAAGCTCCTTCAAGCGGGATGTGAGCTTTGGCTCTACCAGGAGACGAAGACCGGAAACATGGACTGCACCTTCTGCATGGAGTGCATCCACGCCTGTCCGCATGATAATGTGGGAATCCTGACCCGGGCCCCTGCCAGGGAGCTCTGGGAGGACCCCCAGAGAGCGGGAGTGGGCCGCTTCAGCCGTCGGCCGGACTTGGCGGCGCTGGCTCTCTTCCTCACCTTCGCCGCCTTTTTGAACGCCTTCGGGATGGTGACCCCGGTCTATGCCGTGGAGGCATGGATGGGGCGGGTCATGGGAACCACCTCCGAACCGCTGGTGATAGGCGTCCTTTTCCTGGCGGGGATGATTCTCCTGCCGGCTCTCCTGGTGGGGTGCGTCGCCAGATGTTCGGCGAGCCTCTCCAGGTCGGGACGAACCATCATCCAGGAGGCCACCCGTTACGGCTACGCCCTGGTGCCCCTGGGATTCGGAATGTGGGTCGCACACTACCTTTTCCATTTCCTGGTCGGCGGCCTTGCCATCGTCCCCCTTACCCAGGAGTACCTGGCCTTTCTGGGCTTCTCCTTCCCCCGGGCTCCCTCCTGGGCCGTGGGACCCCTGGTTCCCGAATCCTGGCTCCTTCCCCTGGAGCTGATCTTCCTGGAGTTGGGCCTCCTTGTGTCCCTGGTCGTCGCCTACCGAATCGCCGTACGGGAGGTGGGCCCAGGGCCTCGGGCCGTACGGGCCTTCGCCCCCTGGGGCCTGTTGGCCCTCTTCCTTTCCGTTGCCGGCGTCTGGCTCCTCCTCCAGCCCATGGAGATGAGGGGCACCTTCATGGGGAGCTGAGGATGCGTGGGAAGACGCGGCCGAGAATGCGGTTGAGGATGCGTGGGAGTCGTCTCTCCGGGTGCGCTGCCCGGTCGTCCGGTGCCCTGATAGGGGTCGGCGCCATCAGCTGCTTGCACATGGCCGTACAGGGTACCCTCTGGGCCGACGGTGGCACCCTGAGGGTCGCCAACGTTCCCATGGGCGCCTACCGGGTGAGCGTCTTCACTGACCCCACACCCATCCCCCCCGACTCCATCGACGTCTCGGTGCTGGTCACCCTCGAGGGGGGCCGCGCTCTGGCGGAAGGACTGGAGATCGAGGTGGTAGGCCGGCGGTTGGACGGAACGGGAGGTGAGGTTCGGCACCCTGCCACCCGGGATCAGGCTGAGGATTCCCGCTATTACGCTGCGAAGTTCGCCCTGGGGTCCGAGGGGCTCTGGGAGATTCGGGTGCGGCTGAGGGGACCGAAAGGAGAGGGCGAAACCGTCTTCCAGGTCACCGTCCAGGAGGCGGGCCTCCTGGGAAACCCCTACCTCATTCTCACCCTGGCCCTTTTGCCCCTGCTCCTGGTGGGGTGGTGGTTGAGGCGGACAAGCGCATAGCCCACCTCCAACTCACGCCTAGCTCACCATCCAGCCGTCCTGAAGGTTGATGATTCGGCTTCCGTAGGCCGCCCAGGCCTCGTTGTGGGTCACCTGGATAATCGTGGTGCCTTCATCATTCAGAGTCTTCAGGAGATCCATGATCATCTTGCCCTGGGAGGTGTGGAGGCTCCCGGTGGGCTCATCGGCCAGGATCACCTTGGGCTCGGAGATGACCGCACGGGCCACCGCCACCATCTGCTGCTGTCCGCCGGAGAGCTGATTGGGGTAGAGATCCTTCTTTCCCACGATCTGGAAGCGGTCCAGGGTATCGGCCACCATCGCCTCCCTCTCCTTCCTCTTCACGTTCCGGTACGAGAGAGGGATTTCCAGATTCTCGTACACCGTCAGATCGTCCAGGAGGTGGTACTGCTGGAAGACGAACCCGATGTAGTGCCGATTCAGCCCCATGCGGTCCTTGGGCTTCATGGTATGGACGGCCTCATGGAGGAGGAAGTACTCCCCCGCCCAATCCCCGTCCAACATCCCCAGGATAGCCAGCAAGGTGGATTTTCCAGCGCCCGACGGGCCCATGATGGTGATGAAATCCCCTGACTCGATGTCCATGGAGATCCGCCGCAGCACGAAGGTCTCGCCGGCACCCGTCTTATAGGATTTCTCTATGTTCCGAAGGCTGATGAGGGTCATGGATTCTAATCTACCGAGTCAAGCTATGTCGAAGCCAATCTCCTCGAGCTCAGCCATCTTCTTGGCCTCCTCCTCGCTGAGAACCTGGCCGTCGAAGAGATGAATCATCCGCTCGGCCATATGGGCGTAGCGCGGATCGTGGGTCACCATGCAGATGGTGGCGCCTTCGTCATGCAGCTCTTTCAGCAGCCCCATGACGGCGTGCCCGTTTTTCGAATCGAGGTTACCCGTGGGCTCGTCTGCCAGGAGAATGAGAGGCTTCCCCACAATGGCTCGGGCAACGGCCACCCGCTGCTGCTGACCCCCGGAGAGCTGGGACGGATAGTGGTTGATCCGGTGGGCCATGCCCACCCGCTCGAGGGCTTCCTGCACCCGGGTCTTTCGCTCCTTGCCGGGCATGCCTCGATACGTGAGGGGAAGCTCCACGTTCTCGTATACCGTCAGGTCCCCGATGAGGTTGAATGCCTGGAAAACGAAACCGATGGCCTGGTTCCGGATCTTGGCCCGGGTGGAAGCCGTCAGATTCTCAACCGGCTCGTTATCGAGTACGTAGTTGCCCCCACTGGGAGAATCCAGAAGTCCCAGAATGGAGAGGAGAGTGGTCTTTCCACAACCGGAGGGCCCGGAGATGGACACGAACTCTCCCTTCTTGATCTCCATATCGATATTGGAGAGGGCGTGGGTCTCCACTTCCTCGGTGTAGAAGACCTTGCTCAGACCCTGGAGGTGGATGAGCGAATGGGCGTCGTTGGACATCGGTTCTCCTCAATCTTCTGGGTTTCTGCTCTATCTTCCGAGCTTCTGCCTTTGGCTTTTCCCGAGCGAGCTTCTACTTGCCCCCGCCTTACGATACGGCTGCCCTATGGGTTTCACCGGGTTTTCAACCTCTGAGCCTGACCCGGTCGTATCCGTCCCACTGGTCCATGGCCGAAAGAATGACCACATCTCCGGGTTCGAGGCCCTCCAACACCTGGATCTGGTTGACCGAGCTTGCCCCCAGTTGGACGCTCACACGCTCGGCATAGTTGCCATCCTCGACGAGCTTGAACATCCCTACCCGGCTGTTGGCCTGACCGAAGGCCGGGCGACCCACGTAAATCACATTCTCCAGCCGCTCGATCTCCACCGTTCCGTCGATGCTCAGATCCGGCCTGGCGCTCCTGGGAAGTTCCCCGATAAGGGCCACGTCGATGAGGACGGCGGCGTTTTGAACCGCCGGGTCGATGCGGCTGACACGTCCCATGATGGTATCGTTGCGAGTATCGATGTAGGCGGTTTGGCCCACCACGATGTCCTGAGCCTGGGTCTGGGGAATCCTGACCTCGGCTCGGAGGCGGCCAGGTTGAACCACGCGGGCAAGACTTCCTCCCGCCTGGACCCATTCCCCTTCCTGGACCGGAAGCTCCGCCAGAACTCCGGAGACTCCCGCCGTCACCTCCATCGAGGCCAGACGCTCCATGTTGAACTGGACGATGGCCCGGAGGCGCCCGACCTGGCCTCGCTGAGCCTCGATCTGTTCGTCCACCGAGGACGCCATGACATCCCTGCGCTCCTCTTCAAGAGCCAGGCGCGTCTCCCACTCCTCGGCCAATTCCCGGCTCCGGTCCATCTCGGCCTTGGCCACCAGGTCCGGATTTCGGTCGAAAAGGCGCTGGTTCTGGTCGTAGACCCGCCTGGCATCCAGGTACTGAGTTCGGGTCTGAGCCACCAACCCCTCCTGGGTGAGGCGTTGCGTGGCCAGCCCTGAGCGGAGGGTGATGAGCTGGGCTTGGGCCTGGCTCAACTGTTGTTGGGATTGCAGGAGCTGAACTTCTACATCGGGATTACTCAATCGGAGAATCACCGTGGTAGAGTCGATCTCCACGCCGGGAAGAAGGTACCGCTGCTCCACCCGCCCAGCCGTGACGGCCGTGATGTAACGCATCTCTTCCGGGACCAGCGTGCCATTCCCCCGGACGGCCCGGACCATCGTCCCAAACTTGACCGTGTCGGTCCAGACGGTCGCCCGGTCCACCGATGGCGCCGCAGGTTGAAGGCTTCTCAACCCCCAGGTGATGAGAACGAGGACCAACACGCCGGCGGAAGCCTGAATGATCCGCTTGTTCCTCTTGGGTTTCTGCTCTCGGATGATGTCCAAGGAAGCGCCCTCGCAGGTCTATGGTGAATTCGGGGGTCTATTCGGGGAAATCGGTCTCGGGGCGAAGCCGCTCTCCCACAGAAGCCTCCAGGGCCCAAAGGGCGCCGTGGAAGCGATACCGCGCATTCAGGAAATCCCGCTCCGCAGCCGCCACCGAACTCTGGGCTTCCAGTAGTTCAAGGAATGTGGCTCCACCGAAGCGATACCGCTCCTGGGCCAGGTCCAATTGTTCGTTGGCGACTTCCCGGTTCCGCTCCTCGATCTCCACCACCTGGATGGCCGTCTGGAGCTCGTCGTAGGCCTGGGTCACCGCGGTCTGCAGCCGAAGCTCCTCGGCCCGGCGGCTGTAGCGGGCGTCCTCCGCCAGAACTCTGGCTTCCTCGATTTGACGATGTCGGCTGAGGCCCTGAAAAATCGGGAAGGAAAGCTGGACATAAAGGCTCATGGGTTCGGTGTGGAAGTTGAAGGGAAAGACGTCGTTGGCAGCCAGGATCTCGGCTTCGGTGTCCGGGCTGGGTACCATTCCGGAGCAATTCATGGGATACCCCGTGAGGGGCCCGGTCAGGCCACTGGCCAGCTGGTTCCAGAACTGGCAACTTTCGAAGGCTCCGTCCACACCATCCCGGTATCGTTCCAGGATATAGTCCGTGTCCCCGATCTCCCTCGCCCGCCCCGACCAGGT
>JAUXEE010000207.1 GCA_030618065.1 Gemmatimonadota bacterium | reverse complement strand
CGCCAATTCCCAGGCGTCCTTGGTGAAATCACGAACGAACATGGAATTGAGGACACTGCAGAAGGAGGACGTGACCATCAGGGCTCCCGCTGCCGGGACTATCCTGACCCGGAACGTGGAGGAGGGCACGGTCATCCAGTCGGCATCTTCCAACGTTTCCGGTGGGACAGCCCTCTTCATCATGGCCGATTTGACTCAGGTCCAGATCCGGGTTTTGGTGGACGAGACGGACATGGGTCAGATCAAGGCCGGGTTGGAGGCCTCGGGGCAGGTAGAGGCCTATCCCGGTCGGACTTTTCCCGGAGTGGTGGAAAAGATGGAGCCCCAGGCGGTGAACCAGCAGAACGTCACCATGTTTCCGGTCATCGTCCGCCTGGACAACATCTCGGGCCTTTTGAAACCCGGGATGAACGCGGAGGTGGAGACCCTGCTGGTGGAGCGTCCCAACGTCCTCGTGGTTCCCAACAACGCAGTGGTTCAGCCGCAGGAGGTTGCCCCGGCGGCATCGGTTCTGGGTTTGGATTCGGAAGTGGAGCTGGACTTCTCCCTCTACAGCCAACTGGCCCGGGAGGCGGGGCTGGGGTCGGTGCAGGGTTTGCGGGGTGGTCGGGGTGGTCGGGGTGGTGGGGCTCCGGCTCCAGGTGGTGGGGAGGCTGCCCAACGGATTACCCCTGAGGGTGAGGCACAGACCGGGGGGGTGACGGACCGCCGAGCCATGATGCAGGAGCTCCGGGCAAAGGTCGAGAGCGGTGAGGTCTCCCAGGATTCCCTGGATGCCATCATCAGTTCCTTCCGGGCGCAGATGGGTGGGGAGGGAGGGGAACCCGGAGGAGGATTCCCTGGGGCCGGAGTCTCCATTCAGGAATCGAACCCGGCTTTGTCCGGGCTCCTGAACACCTCGAGCAACCCCCGGCCCGCAGTGGCATTCGTGATGCTTCCCGATTCTTCCCTCGAGATGAGGCCTGTCCTCATGGGCGTGAACGACTGGGACAACACGGAGATCCTCGCCGGGCTGGAAGAGGGCGAGATGGTGGCCCTCATCGGCGTGGCCCAGCTCCTGGCGGAGCAGGAGGACATGCGGAACCGGATGACCGGCAGGGGGATGATTCCCGGCATGGGTATGGGCCGGCGGTAGGGGGGTACACATAATGATCGGTCAGAAAGGATCTCTTCTCTCAGGCGAGATCATCGCAGTGGCAATGGCGGCAATCCGGGCGAACGCGCTGCGGTCGATTCTCACCACCCTGGGGATCATCATCGGTGTGGCGGCAGTCATAACCATGGTATCCATGGGAGAAGGAGCCCAGCAGCAGATCCAGGCCCAGATCGAGGGGATGGGAACCAACGTCCTCTCCATATCCCCCAATAGGCACCGGGGAATGGGGGGGGTCGCCTCGGGCTCGTCCCGCCTTTACGTGGACGACGCTTATGCCCTTCGGGATAACTCCGGAGGCCTCCTGAAAGTCGCTCCGGAAAGCTCGTCCCGTCTCCAGGTAACCTACCTGAGATGGAATGATAACCTCGAGGTTTTCGGGACCTGGCCCGAGCACTTCGACATGAACAACATGGAGATCTCCCACGGCCGTCTTTTCGACCTGGGGGAGATCCAGGGCCGGCGCCGGGTGGCCGTTCTCGGCTCTGAGGTCCCCTTGAGCCTCGGTGGCGTTCCACCTGAACTCCTCCTTGGTCGCAGTATCCAGCTTCGAGGGATCACCTTCGAAGTCATCGGAGTTTTGAAGGAAAAGGGGACTTCATCCGGTTGGATGAGGCCGGACAGCCGTGTCTACATTCCCCTCTCCACCGCCCTTTACCGGGTCATGGGAGGGAGGGATTACCTCGGAGCCATCTCCGTCCAGGTCCAGACCGGTGGAACTCAACGACCTGCGGAAATCCAGAGGTACATGGACATGGCCTACGCCGAAATCGATCGAACCTTGAGGAGGGAGCACCAGATCCTCCCGGGTAACGACCCTGATTTCGAGATCCGGAACTTCGCCGATCTCCTCGAGACCTTCGAAGAAACTGCGCAGACATTCACTTTCCTCCTTGCCGGTATCGGGGCGGTGAGCCTCCTGGTGGGCGGCATCGGCATCATGAACATCATGCTGGTGAGCGTCACGGAGAGGACCCGGGAGATCGGTGTCCGGAAGGCCATGGGCGCCACCCGGTCAAACATCCTCTTTCAATTCCTGGTGGAGTCTTTGGCTCTCTGCTTGTTGGGTGGCCTGCTGGGGGTGGCGGCCGGTTGGGGCGGGGCTTTCCTGCTGGCGAGGATGGGCGGGATGACCACGGTCGTGGCATTGGACGCAGTGTTTATGGCCTTGGGCTTCTCGGCGGCCATCGGCCTCTTCTTCGGGATCTGGCCAGCCAGGAGAGCTGCCCGTTTGGATCCCATCGTGGCTCTCCGCTACGAATAAGGCAGGGCTCAGGAGCAGGCTGGCGCCGGCGTCCCAGGTCCAGCCTGCTCCCCTACCTTCGAATCAGGACTTCCACCGGCTCGCCCTTGCGGATTACTTGGATCCGAAGAGGTCCGTCGAAGACTCCAAGGCCGAAGCGGAGGTCCGAAAGGGAGATCACTTCTTCCCCGGCCACCGAGATGATGATGTCTCCTCCCTGGAGGCCGGCGTCGAAGGCAGGAGTGCCTTCCATGACCTGGATCACGAATACTCCCTCATCCACCGGGAAGTACTCGGCGAGCTCCGGGTTCAGAGGCGCCAACTGGGCTCCCAGCATGATGTTTTGGCCCACGATGATCGGTGATCGGCTCCGCCCCATCAAAGACTCGTAGTTCTCCCGAACTCGATCCCGTATGGACTCCTGCTCCCGTCGAGTCGCCTCCAAGGTCCCGTAATGAGCCCGCTGAGCTTCCAACAGGGCCTCCTCACTCTTCGTCTGAACCTCCACCCATTGGCGCTGCATCTCTTCCTCGCTCACCTGTCGGAGGCGCTTCGTCAACTCCCCTTGCTCAGCCACCAGATCCGCCTCCCGGGCACGGATCTCCTGGATCCGGTCATCTCGCCTGATGACCTCCTCGATGGGTCCCTGAATGGCCGCGGCGAGCTCCCTGCGACGTGCAAGCTCCTGCCTTCGGATCGCCGTCAGCTCCTTTCTCAGCAGGACCAATTCTCCCTGGAGAGAGGCGGTGGCTTGGGATTTCACAATCATGGCCTCGAAAGGCATCGTGAACTCCGGGGCCATGAAATAGAGGTCGGGCTCAAAGGCCAGGGTGTCCACGAAAGGTTCATAGAACCGGAATCTGAACCCGACCTCCCCCTCTTCTTCGGCAACACCAGGGACCCTGAGGATTCGTAGGCTCATGTCCCCGGAGGCGCTATCCAGGTGCAACCCGGCGAAACTCAGTCTGAGGGAATCCAGCTCCCTGAGGATGTTTCCGCTAAGGGCTTCGAGTTGTACGACCACCCGCTCGGCATCGGGGCCGATGACGATCTGGGATCGTGGCCTCTCGCCGGCCTCCACCAAGATCTCCAGCGGTCTTCCATTCCGGTGTACCGTCAGCCGGATCAGGTCTCTCGGCTCCAGGGTTTGGCTCAGGGATGAGAAGACCTTCTGGGAGATGGGGTGACCGTCCAGGCCGGTCAGGGTGTCGCCGACCCGAATCCCGGCCGCTTCGGCGGGGCTTCCCTCAACGACCTCTGTCACCACCACCACGAGTTGCTCTTCACCGCCGACCCTGCCCTTGGCAAAGTCGTAATAGAACCCGATCCACCCTTGAGGAAGGTGCCGGGAGGTCCAGACAGCCTCTTGGGCGTTCCCTGCCCAGGGAAGGGCCAGAGACGCCACCAGCAGGATCGGAACCAAACGCGTCCACTTCATCGATTCATACCTCGGTTTCCTGCTCCCACGGGATCAAAAAACACCGTCGCCCCGCGTAAGGGATGCGGTGCGAAGGAGGACCTGGCGTTCCGCCAAGGCACTCACGAGCACGCCATTCAAATACGGATCGGCGGGGGCCTGCTGCACGGCGGCTCGGCTAGCCGCGAGGATAGCCTCCACGGCGGCGAAACGAGTGGTGGGATCCCCGATGTACGTGGGATCACCCTGGGAATCCAAAATCTGTCTGTATCGGAGGAGGGCATCCATGTACTGCCGCTCCGATCTGTTCACCGCCTCCGCCGCTTCTGCCAGGTTCGAGATCGGTTGGGCCTGAGTCCCCACCGGGATCAACTCGAGGCCCGGAGGGGGAGAGTTCTGTGCGAAATCGGTGCTCTCTCCCGACGCCAGCACTCCTGAGCCAAGGGTGGCTCCCCCCATGAAGAGAACCAGGGCGGCTGCCGCCTGCATCCACCCTGAGGACCACCAGCGAGATGCCTGACGGGCCAGGCCACTGGAACGGATCAGTCCTTCACTCACCAAACGGGCTTCAAGGGCTTCCCAGTCGCCGGCTGGGGGCCGGAGGTCCGGAAGCGAACCGATGGCTTCCGTTTGTTCCTTGAGGCCCCTAAGCTCAAACCGGCAGGCGGAGCAGGCCTCCAGATGCTGTTCTTCCTCTGGCGATGGTGCTTCGCTCACGAGTCGAGCAAGGCTCTCGATGCTTAGATGCCCCATGCTTCTACTCCCTCTTCACCTTCCACTCCGTCTCCCTGAGCGGGACGGAGTAGTTCTCTCATTTTTCCCCGGGCTTTGAAGAGCTGTGATTTGGAGGT
>JAUXEE010000264.1 GCA_030618065.1 Gemmatimonadota bacterium | reverse complement strand
GTCCGCCAGGTGGGGAAGTCCTCCTCGCGCATCTCTTCGCCCGACCATTGAGCGGCTTGCCGAATCAGTTGACGGCGGTTCTGCTCCTCTGTAGTGGCGGAAGCCGTGAAGTAGAATACTCGCTCCCTCGGCCAGAGATTCGTCAGAAGGTAGGTTTTGCCGACCCGACGACGGCCATATAGCAGAGCCAGCTTCTTCTCACCGTCGTCGGCCAAGCGCCTGAGCGCTTCCGTCTCCGACTTCCTATCGACGATCCGAGTCATTAGTTTGCTCTTATGTAAGTAAACTCTTATAAGAGTATAGCTCTACATGGGTCATGGCAAGGGGCGGTCGGTGCGGTCGGCTGAAGAATCGTAATCCACCCCTTCCTGAGGGATCTCTGCGAGGGTCCGTATTTCGAGACGCGCCTCGGCTTGGTCGGGGGTGAGATCGGTCTCCAGACGAACCGTGCGTGGCCGATGGGGGAGGAGATCGAAGAAGTTGTCCGAGAAGTGGGTTCCCTCGAGGGTGAGGTAGACATTCTTCGCCAAGACATCCGCTTCCAGGGTCAGGATGGTCCCCTCCTCCCCGGTGGTAATCTCGAAGCGGATAGTGGGAACCCCCAGTTCCAGCTCCTTGGGCGGATGGAAGTAAAGTAGTGAGGAGTGGCCGGGGGCCTGGTCCCCGGTCTCGACGAGCTCTGCCACGAGGACGACCCGCCGTGAATCAGCATCTCCCAGAATGGAAGTGGCGGACTCCTCCCAGAGAAGCTGGCTCTGGTTGGGTGGAAGATCGGTGGGAAGAGGGAGCTGCCAGAGAAGGGTCCCGTCGAAGTCCAGGAGCTCCAGGTACAGCGTCCCCTCCACCGGCCGGGTCAGGTCGGACACGCCCCAGACCTCCAAGGCGTCGCCCCGGAGAGTGGGAGATAGGAGGAGGGGGGCGAAGGCATTCCTGGCTGCGTAGTGCAAGGCCTTCCACCGGCCGAAGTAGTCCCGGCTCGACCAGGAGACCACGGGCCAAGTGTCATTGAGTTGCCAGTAGAGGGTGCCCATGGTCCTGGGCCTGGCTCGGCGATGAGCTACGAAGGCCGTCCGCATTCCCCGGGCCTGGAGGAGCTGGCTCACGTAGACGAAGTCCTCGAATGCCTTCGGAGTGGGATAGTCCCGTCCCATGTAGCTGGTGATCAACTCGTTTCCGATGGGATGTTTCTGGTGGACCAGGAGGGTGGGATCGAAAAGGGATCGGTCCGCCGCATCCGTGAAAGCCACGATCGTCTCCATGGGCGGAAAGGCCTGAAATCCGAACTCGCTGGAGAAGCGGGGGAGCTTTTCGGCGAAGATCTGGAAAGGCTCCTGCCCGTGCCAAACCCCCCAATAATGGCTGTCGCCCCGGTTCAGGCTTTCCGGATCTCCCCATCCCAGACTCGGGGAAGAAGGCCAGTACCGCCGATTCGGATCCTCCACGGCAACCACCCCCGGAAGGATATCGTGGAAGATGGCCTCGTAGGCATCTCGGACCGCCGCCGAATCCACCGGCGTGTCGTAGTTCCGGGCCCAACCCCAGTTCCTCCAGCCCTCGTCCATCTCGTTGTTCCCGCACCAGAGGGCCAGGCTCGGGTGGCCTCGGAGGCGTCGAACCTGATAGGTGGCTTCGGCCCTGACATTGGCGAGGAAAAGGGAATCTCCCGGGTACATCCCGTTGGCGAACATGAAGTCCTGCCAGATGAGGATTCCATGTTCGTCGGCCAGGTCATAGAAACGATCCTCCTCGTAGATTCCCCCGCCCCACACCCGGAGCATGTTCATGTTGGCTCCGACCACGTCCTGGAACAGCTCCCGGTAGTCCTCCTCGGTGACCCGCGGGGAGAAATGATCCAGGGGGATGACGTTGGCCCCCTTCATGAAGACGGGGACTTCATTCACCCGGAAGAAGAAGGACTCACCGACGGAGTCGGGTTCGGTCACCAGCTCCAGCGTCCGAAGGCCGAAGCGGGTGGTGAGGGTATCGATGCGCCGGCCGGCTTTTACAATGGCCTGAGCCGTGTAGAGATGAGGCTCCCCGAGACCGTTGGGCCACCAGCGCTGAGGGTCGGGGATCTGAATGGGTACCTCGAACTGATTGAGGCCCGGGTCGAGGATCGCTTCGTGCAACACCGGCTCGAAAGCGCCGTCAGGGCTGGCGAGGGTGACGATGGCCGGAACCCCTCCGCCGGCAGCTCGACGATCAGCCTCTTCCCTCGACACCCGGAGCTCCACGGTAGCCGTCAGAAAGGCCCTATCGTCGGAGATGGAATCTGTGGTCAGGTGTAGGTCAGCGACGCGGGCCCCGCTCCAGGCCAACAATTCCACCGGCCTCCAGATTCCACTGGTGACCAGCCGTGGGCCCCAATCCCAACCGTAGTGGTATGCGGCTTTTCTGACGAACACGCGGGAGGGCGGATCTCCCCGGTCATTCCCAGCGGGCAGCTCGTAGGGTAGAGCCGCCCTGGCGTCCAGGGCCGGTGGAAGGGGAGAGCCGAAGTGGACCTCCAGGCTGTTCTCTCCCGAGACGAGATCGTCCTTAACCTCCACCGTCCAGCTCCGGAACATGTTGTCGGCTTCCAGGATGGTGAGGCCGTTCAGCCGTACCTCCGCGAAGGTATCCAGCCCGTGGAAAACGAGCTCCACCACCTCACTTTCCAGAAGCTGGGGGCTAGCCTGGAAGGTCGTCCGGTAAACCCAGTCCTCCTCCCCGACCCACTGAAGGGTCAACTCCCTGTCTCTCCAAAAGGGGTCGGGGATGAGACCGTTGGCCAGGAGGTCGGTGTGAACCGTGCCGGGCACGGTGGCAGGGAGCCAGGTGGAGAGGGTGTCGATGAGCTCTCCGGGTGCCCCGGGGCCGGGTGCCCGGTCGGCCCGGCTGAATTCCCACCCCTCCGTGAGTTCCACGACCTCGGTGGATGGTGTGGGGGGTTGGCAGCCGGTTGAAAGGAGGATAGCCAGCGCCAGGAAGCCCAGGAGGTGCTGGGTCCTGAGGGGGCCCCCGGCGACGTTTCCCGGTTCTGGAGTTCTCGTTCCCAGCGCCCTTCCCGACTCGGGGATCCTCATTCCCAACTCCTCCTCAGGGGGTGGGCCTCCGTATTGAAGACCACATTATCGAGGTCCAGGGTCTCGGTGGGCGCGAAGAGGAGATAGGCGTACTTCAAGGTCTCAGCCAGAAAGAAGCTCTCCATGGCATCGGCTTGTTCTTTGGTTTCGACGTTCTCCAGATGAGCGAACCCGACATCGTTCCGGCACCACCGGACGATGCGTTGAAAGATGTCCCACCCCATGGCTTTGTACCGGTCATCCCCGGTGAGGGTGAAGAGGATGTATGCCGACTCCAAGGCCTCGGGCCGAAGGGGGTAGCCCCCATGGACCACCTCCATGGTGGAGTAGTCCATCTGCTCCGGCTCCACGCCGAAGGTGGTCCACATGAGGTGGACCGACTCCATGAGGCGGGAAGCCCGGTCCAGGTCTCCGCTCAGGGCAAGGACGCCTGGCCAGAAGGCGTCCAGGGCCCCGAAGCGAGTGGCCGTCCGCCTCCCGGTGTTCATATCGGCGTGACCGTAACAGAGGCGACCATCGACCTCGTCTGCCAGGTACTGATTCACCGGGCCGATGCTGGCTTTCCACATGTCCTTGAAGTCCGGGTCGTCGAAGAGGTTCCCGGCCTTGAAGAGGTACTCGTAGTAGGAGTCGATCATCCCCGAGAGGTGGGACGAGGTGTTCTGCCACTCCCCCGTTTCCACATCGATGGTGGTGCCCACGAGTCCGATCTCGGAGCGGCGCTGGAAGAGGGCCACGACCCCCGCCTTCGCCGCGTCATAGTAGGTCGGGTTTCCGGTCATCCGGCTGAGGGCGCCGAATTCCAGCATCAATGTCCCGATCTCCGCTGGGTTGTTGACCTGCCCCTCCTTCTCCCCGGTCCGGAGGTTCACCCTCACGTAGGGCATCCCGGTGGCCGACTCGAAGGCCGGGAGCAGGCGGTCTGCGAGATCGGTGGC
>JAUXEE010000005.1 GCA_030618065.1 Gemmatimonadota bacterium | reverse complement strand
CGTCCCGCCCTTCAGGTTGTCGGGCGGGCTGACGACGTCCGGCATGTGGCGGGCCTCTACATGATCGCCCTGCCCAACCAGAAGCTACTCTTTTTCGCAGACACTTCGGTGAACATCGATCCGGACGTGGAGACCCTCGCCGAGATCGCCATGCTTTCAGCCGGGTTCGTGAGGGAGCTCAAGATCCAGCCACGGGTGGCCCTGCTTTCCTTTTCCAACTTCGGCTCAGCCCCCCATCCCCTCTCTCGGAAGATGTCGGAGGCCGTGGAGCGGATCAAAGCCCTGGATCCGGAGTTGGAGGTAGACGGGGAGATGCAGGCCGATTCGGCTCTGAATTTCGATATCCTGAAGGAGGTTTTCCCCTTTTCGAGCCTGACGGGGCCTGCGAATGTCCTCGTGTTCCCGAACCTCAGCGCCGCCAACACCGCCTATAAACTCATGGGTGAAATTGGCGGAGCGGAGGTCATTGGGCCCATTCTTCTAGGAATGCGCCATCCGGTTCACGTTCTCCAGAGGGGAAGCACCGTCGAGGACAGTGTGAATCTCATCACGATCGCTTCGGTCGATGCTGCAGGGCGAGGGCGAAACCGGAGATAGAGGGTCGAAACATGAAAAAGGGTAAGAAGATCAGGGCCGTGCCGTCGGTGAAACGAATCCACTACTTCGGGAGGCTGGGATCCCGACGCACCCGCTTCTCCAAGGATCGCCTGGGTGGAAAGGGAGCGAGTCTGGCCTACATGAGGGCATTGGGCCTTCCTGTGCCCCCTGGATTCACCATCACCACGGAGGTTTGTGCCGAGTATTACGATCGGGGCCAAAAGCTCCCGCCTGGGCTCATGGACCAGGTGTTGGAGACCCTGGCGAAGCTCGAGAAGGAGATGAACAAGGACTTCGGGGCCACCGAGAACCCTCTCCTGGTGTCGGTTCGCAGCGGCGCTGCCGTTTCCATGCCCGGGATGATGGATACGATCCTGAACTTGGGCCTGAACGACGAGAACGCCGAGTGGATGGCCGCGGCCACGGAAAACGAACGCGCCAGCTATGACGCCTATCGGCGCCTCATCCACATGTTTGGTGACGTGGTCATGGGCGTGGATCACGACTACTTCGAAGAGGCTTTCGCGGAGATCAAGGAGAAGTACGGTGCCGTGGACGACACCGAGGTGCCGGCGAAGGGGTTGAAGGAGCTGGTCGGGAAATACAAGAGGATCTACAAGAAGCACACGAAAGAGGCCTTTCCCCAGGACCCTTCCCGCCAACTGCATTTGGCCATTGAAGCCGTGTTTCGGAGCTGGAATTCCTCTCGGGCCATTCGGTATCGGGAGATCAACCACCTGCATGGGCACCTCGGTACGGCGGTGACGGTGCAGGCCATGGTCTTCGGGAACCTGGACGATCGCTCTGGGACCGGGGTGGCCTTCACCCGGAATCCGGCCACGGGTGAGGACAAGCTTTTCGGCGAGTTCCTGGTGAACGCTCAGGGGGAGGACGTGGTGGCCGGGATCCGGACCCCCCGGGACGTTCAGGAGATGGCCGAGTGGAATCCGAAGGTGTTGGAGGAGCTCCATGAGATGAAGTGGGTGCTGGAGGGCCACTTCAAGGACATGCAGGACCTGGAGTTCACCATCGAGCGGGGTGACCTCTACATGCTTCAGAGCCGGAGGGGGCAACGGACCGGGGCCGCTGCGGTGAGAATCGCTGTGGACATGGTGGAGCAGGGGATCATCAGTCAGGAAGAGGCCCTCCTTCGTATCCCATCGCAAGCCATGACGCAGTTCCTTCTGCCCAGTTATTCGGCCACGGACAAGGCCGGAGCCCGGGTTTTGACCACAGGCCTACCCGCCTCCCCCGGCGCGGCCAGGGGCAAGCTGGCGTTTACCGCGGAGGAGACCGTACGTAGGGCCGGGAAGGGTGAGGATGTCATCCTTGTCCGCCGGGAGACTTCACCGGAGGACGTGGACGGGATGCACCACGCCAAGGGCATTCTGACGTCCACCGGTGGGATGACCTCCCATGCCGCCGTGGTAGCTCGGGGGTGGGGGAAGTGCTGTGTGGTGGGTGCGGGAGAACTCAAGATCAACGCCAAGCAAAAAAAGGTAACCATCGCCGGGAAGAGCTACGGTCCGGGGGACACTTTCTCCATCGATGGCTCCACCGGGGACGTCATGGAGGGGGAGGTGGGCCACTCCCTACCCGAGATCTCCGGGTATTTCGGGACCGTGATGGAGTGGGGGGACGAACATCGGACCCTGGGTATCCGAGCGAATGCCGATACACCCGAGGAAGCCCGACGAGCTCGGCAATTCGGCGCGACTGGGATCGGTCTCACCCGAACCGAACACATGTTTTTTGGCCCCGGCCGCATCGAAGCCATGCAGGAGATGATCCTCTCCGACACGACGAAGGCCCGAAAGAAGGCTTTGGGAAAACTCCTCCCCTACCAGCGTGAGGACTTCGAGGGGATCTTTACGGCCATGAAGGGCTTCCCCGTCACCATCCGGTTGCTGGACCCCCCGCTTCATGAGTTCCTACCCAGGGAGAAGGAGCGACAGGACCTTCTGGCCGAAACCCTCGGCATCACCCTGGAAACGGTTCGGGAGAGGGTTGAGGCCCTGGAAGAGGCCAACCCCATGCTCGGCCACCGAGGGTGCCGGCTGGCCATCACCTACCCTGAGATCCTGGTCATGCAGGTCACCGCCATCGTGGAGGCCGCCATCGCTTGCCGGCGTGCCCGGATACGGGCTTTGCCCGAGATCATGATTCCACTGGTAGGCTCCCATGAGGAGCTGTCTCTCCTCCGGGGCTTGGTGGAAGAGACCATCGACGATGTCATGAAGGCTCAGAAATACTCCGGGAATCTCAAGATCCCCATCGGAACCATGATCGAGGTTCCCCGGGCCGCTCTGACGGCAGGGGAAATCGCCGAGGTGGCGGACTTCTTTTCCTTTGGGACCAACGATCTCACTCAGATGACGTACGGGTTCAGTCGGGACGACATCAACAGCTTCCTTCCTGATTACCTGGCCCAGAATGTTCTGGGGAAAGATCCCTTCTTCAGCCTGGACAAGACCGGGGTCGGACGTTTGGTGAGCCTGGCCACGAGGGAGGGCCGGGAGGCAAACCCGGCCCTCAAAGTCGGGATCTGTGGGGAGCATGGAGGAGAGGCCGAGTCCATCGATTTCTTCCATGAAGTGGAGCTGGACTATGTAAGCTGTTCCTCCTTCCGAGTTCCCGTGGCGCGCCTTGCGGCGGCTCAGGCCGCCCTTCGGCACAATGGGTGGGAGGCTTCGGAGTAGGAGCCTGATTGGAAAGGGCGTTTCAGCAACACCCTTCCAGGGTGTACATCACAAGGGTGGGAAATCGTGGGGGGAGCTTTCCAAAGGGGGGCTCCCCCTTCAAATTGGCGGAGGATTCCATTTCCGGCCCTGATCTCCGGAGGTCTTCATGCCCGCTGGCCGCTTTGAAATACGATTTCCCCGCCGCCTCTTCCTGGCCTTCCTCATGGTGTGCCTTCCCTTGGACGAGGGTGGCGCCCAGGAATCGGTCTACGTTCCGCAAGAGGTCCCGCCACGGATTCATCCTCTGCCGCCTTTGAAGGCGCAGGCGAAGATCGAACAGGACTGGGCCTATAAGCGGGTGACGGAAGTAATCCCCATGCTGATGCGGGAGCATGGAGTGGACATGTGGATTCTCTCCATGCGGGAGTACGGGGAGGATCCGGTCTTTTGGGCCATCAAGGCGCCCACGACCTTCGCCGCCCGGCGGCGATCCATCTACGTCTTCCATGATAGAGGTCCTGGCCAGGAGTTGGAGCGCTTGGCATTGGGTGGGGGGAGTCAAGGTGGTGTGTTCGAGGCCTACCGGTCCACCCGCCCCTCGCCTCGGGGGGATCAGGCCGAGCTGGGGGGCGGCGAACAATGGCGGCTACTCCGTGAGGTGATAGAGGATCGGGATCCCGCGACGATTGCCGTGAACATCGACGAAAACTGGGCTTTCGCCGACGGCCTTGGGGCCGGGGAGTGGGAGGCTCTGCAACGCGCTCTTGGACCGACCTATCTTCCACGGGTGGAGCGGGTGCCCCTCTTGGCGGTGGACTTCATTGGCCACCGCCTCCCGGAAATGATGCCCAGCTATCGGGAGCGGGAGGAAACGGTCCACGCCATCATCTCTCAGGCTTTCTCCAGTGCTGTCATTACCCCTGGCGTCACCACCACCGAGGACATCCAGTGGTGGCTCCGGGAGAAGATCCAGGAGTTGGGCATGACCACCTGGTTCCACCCTTCGGTGGACGTGCAGCGGGCCGGGGAGATCCCGTCGGGAGGGCCGGTGGTGATCCAACTCGGTGACCTCCTCTGGACGGATTTTGGAACGGTGGCCATGAACCTTCACACGGACACCCAGCACCTGGGGTACGTCTTCCGCCCCGGTGAGACGGAGGTCCCTGCCGGGCTCCGCCGATGCATGACGGCTTCCAACCGAATGCAGGACATTCTCCTGGAGGAGATGGTCGTCGGCAGGACCGGCAACGAGATTCTCGCCGGGGCCCTGGCTCAGATGGAAACCGAAGGAATCATCGGAACCATCTATACCCACCCCATTGGGGATAATGGGCACGGGTCCGGACCTCTCATCGGTCGGTGGGATGCGCAGGAAGGGGTTCCGATCCGGGGGGAAGCTCCTCTCAGGGCCTCCACCTGGCATTCCATCGAGCTGCAGGCCCGGTACGCCATTCCGGAATGGGATGGGAA
Organism: Gemmatimonadota bacterium; assembly: GCA_030618065.1. Lineage (GTDB taxonomy): Bacteria > Gemmatimonadota > Gemmatimonadetes > Longimicrobiales > Gaopeijiaceae > JABDNZ01. Next base: position 18,158 of record JAUXEE010000005.1, on the reverse strand, counting down.
AGAGGCCTCCTGCCGCCAGGAAGAGGAAGCCTACGTGGCAGAAGATGGCACCCGTCACTGGGTGTTTCGTCGCCAGATGGAGTTTCACCTGGTGTGGTAGGGGGAGGCTTGCCTAGGAGGGCGCGTAGGCGCTGAGCCACTCATCCGGCTCGAGGACCCGGTCCATCTCTCGCTCTCGGAGTCGGAACCACCGGGCCACCAGGAGAATCTCCGAAGCTGCTTCCTGGGTAAGTGCGCCCATCTCCGGTGGAGGTGCTTTGAAGACATCCTCGACCTTCTTGGCGGCGCGCTGTCTCCCGGTTTTTCCTCTCGGGTCGGGGATGTCCTCTTCCACCAAACCTTTCCGGATGAGGTACAATCGGTCGTTTCCCTTGAAACCGGGGACCCGGTACACGAAGGAAAGACCCTCCACCCTGCCACGGAAGGCTACCACTTCCCGCTGCAGATCCCCCAGGCGCTCCAGCCGGTCTCTCACGATGGCGGCATACTCGAAGTCCAAGGCCACTGATGCTTTCTCCATTTCCCCTTGAAGGAGTCTGAGGGGCTTCTGGCTCCTCGCTTCCAGAAAACGCCGGGCCGTTTCTACCTTCAGAGCGTAGTCCGTAGAGACACAGCCTCCGAAACAGGGGCCGAGGCAGCTCCCGGTTTGTGTCCGGATGCATCGAGGGGCCCGGCCCCTCGCGAACATCTCCAGTTGGTCACCGAAAACGATGGGGGTCGTTCCGGGGCAGTCTCGCAGCCCCAGAACGTGGGAGAGATCTCCCAGGGTGAGGGCCAGGAATTTTGGTCGGGGGAAGGGCCCGAAGTAGGTGGCTCCGTCGGGAAGTATCCGGGCAACGGGGAGAATTCGGGGGGCCGGCTCCCGGGTGATCTTGATGAAAGCGAAGCTTCTCTTCCGCTTGTGCTCCACGTTGTAGCGGGGCCTCCACCGCTTGATGAGCCGCATCTCCTTCACCAGCGCGGCGAACTCGTTTGGGACATAGTCCCACTCGATGGAGAGGGTGTTCCGGATGAGTTTCGCGGACTTCTCGCCGGGCTCGGCCCGGAAGTAGGAGAGGAGCCGGCTCTTCACCCTGACGGACTTACCTACATAGAGGACTTCCTTCTCGGGGCCCAGCATCCTGTAGATGCCGGGGCGATCCTCGGCGTGCTGGCGGACATAGGCTCTGAGGTTGGGATTGAGGATCATTGAATGACAGGCCAGGCTCCGCAGGATCTTCGCTTTTCCTTCGGGTAAGGTAGGGCCTCCACGCCCCTTTCGTCCATTGCTCCGCCCATGACCCGGGGCTACTCTCCGGCCATGCTTGAACGAACCCGCTTCCGCGTGATCCGGGATCCTCTCTGGAACACCATCCGATTGGACTCCACGGCTGTTCGCATCATCGATACGGCGGAATTCCAGCGGTTGCGGTACATCAGGCAACTGGGGTTCGCCCACCTGGTTTACCCGGGGGCAACCCACACCCGCTTCGATCATGCCGTAGGCGTTTACCACCTGGCCCGGACCGCCCTTCGATTTCTCAAGGAGCGAGGGCCGGAGCTGGAAGAGGCTTGGGAAGGGGAGGAGTTGATTCCCTATGCCGCCCTTCTCCACGACATCGGCCACTTCGCCTTTTCCCATGCCCTGGAGGAGTTGGAACCGGAGCAGCTTCCGGGGAATCACGAGACGGTCAGCTTTCAGTTCTTCCAGTCGCCCGAGCTGCAGGAGGCCCTGAATGCCCTGGGGCCCGGCGCCGGGGACCGGATCCACCGGCTGATCCTGGGTGAGGGAGACCTTCCCCTGCGGGGTCTCGTTTCCGGTAGCCTGGATCTGGACAAGATGGAGTATCTTCGACGGGACGCCCGGTTTTGCGGGGTACCCTACGGAGAGGTGGACGTGGATCGCCTAATCCAGGGCCTGGTTCTCCTGCCGGATCCCGAGTCGGGCCTATACGAGGTTGGAGTCCATGAAAAGGCGGTGGCCTCTCTGGAATCCCTCCTTTTCGCCAAGTACCAGATGTTCAGGAATGTCTACTGGCACCATGGAGTCCGGGCGGCGACCGTCCTCTACAAGCGGATCGTGGCGGAAGCTGTGGCGGAGGGATTGGTAACACCTCCTGATCTGGTGGGACCTACCGACGAGGAGCTTCTCTACGGAATCGGCCGAAGGGCCGAGGACGTGGATACGCCAGGGGTTGAGCGGCTCCGTACCCGGTGGCTACCGGCTCTCCGGAGTCGCCGAATCCCCAAAAGAGCCCTGGAGCTCACCGCTGCGGACCTGGCGGAGATCCCCCTTCCCTCCTGGCTTGGCACCGACCCCTTCCGGAGGCGGGAGTTGGAGGATCAGTTGGCGAGAGACCTGGATCTCGAGCCCGGGGAGGTAGTGGTGGACTATCCGGCCAAAGCGGCCATGTTCCAGCTCAACCTCCTCCTGGAGAGGAGGAATGGGGAAGTGGCACGGGTTGGGCCCGAGGGCCTTCCGGGGGTCATCGACTTACCTCGGGTGGCGGAGGAACTTTATCGAACCGCCAGGGTCCTTCGGGTATTCACTTTCTCCCGGAGGACGGTGACGAGGGACGCGTTTCTGGCTGTGCTCCGGAAAAGTGAGGACTCGGCCCCGGAACCTTCATCCGGGATCGGGGTTTAAGTCGGTTGGAAAAGAACTGGACATCGTGGTAACACCGTGATAGCTTTAACGGCTGATTACCCATTGGTCTTTCTCTCAGAGTTCGGATCGATGTCTGATCGCCCGCTGCCCACTCGGGTGGGCGGGTGGTTTTGCACGGCTAAAGAGACGGGTGGGCCCAGAAAGTGGGCTCCCGGGAGATAGGAAATGAACACCGCAGCGACGGAACCCCGTACTCGACGGAAGCGGAAGAGCCGAAAGAACCCTCTTGCGGGATTCTCTGCGACCATCGAGGAGCAGTCCGCACTGGACCAATACCTCCGTGACGTGAGCCGGCATGAGCTGATCACGCCGGAGCGGGAGAAGGAGTTGGGGGCCCTGGCCCAAAAAGGGGATGAGGGAGCTGTTCAGGAGCTGGCCCGGGCCAACCTCCGCTTCGTCATCAGTGTCGCCAAGAAATACCAAAACCGCGGCGTATCCCTGACCGACCTCATTCAGGAAGGGAACGTCGGTCTCGTGACGGCGGCCAGAAAGTTCGATCCGGAGCAGGGCGTGAAGTTCATCAGTTATGCCGTTTGGTGGATTCGCCAGGCCATTCTCGCCTCTTTGGCGAACCATGGCCGGGCGGTTCGGGTCCCGCTGAACCGCGCTTCCGATCTGGCGAGGATCTTCCGGGAGAAGGAGCGTCTCAAGCAGGAGCTTCGTAGGGAACCCACCGCCGAAGAGCTGGGGATGGCCACCGACCTCACCCCGGAGCTGGTGGAGTCCCTCCAAACGCTCAACGCAGCCGAGATCCGGTTGGATGCCCCCATCGGTGATAGCGAAGACTCCCAGTTGGTGGAGCGGTTCGTTACCGAAGAGGCTTCGGAGCCTGAGATGGAGGTGGAGGCACGTCTTTTGGGGGAGGCTATCTCCGAAGCTCTGGTGACTCTCGAGGCCCGGGACGCCAAGGTTCTTCGCCTCTACTTCGGGCTGGAGGGGGAGCGGGAGCACACCCTGGAGGAGATCGGGAACATGCTCGGGGTGACCCGGGAGCGGATCCGGCAGCTTCGGGATAGGGCCCTGCGCCGTCTGCGGGAGGGGGTAAAGGGAGTGGCCCTGGAGTCTTTCGCCGCCTGATGATGTAGAGCATCCTCAATGGATCCGATCTCGCCGCCCTCCAAGCGGCTGAGCTTTTCCGCCTTTTGGAGCCCCGAGACGCAGGGGCTGCCAAGAGGCGGTTTTGTTTTCCCCCCCTCTTCCGATCCGGCTTCCAACTGTGCGGGTCTCCGGGGAGTGGCATGAGGGGGACGGTTCACGGGAGTCTGGGTGGGGTTTACCGGGTCCGTTTGGATTCGGGGGAGGTTCTTGAATCCTCCCTGCGGGGGCGGTTGAAGCGGGAAGCTCGAAGTGGGGATCGGGTCGTCATCGGAGACAGGGTGGAGGTCGTGACCGGGCAGGATGGCTCCTCCACCATCGAGGAAGTCCGAGCTCGACGGTCGGAGATCGTGCGAAGAGGGTCGGGAGGCCATCGTCCGAGAGTGGTGGCAGCTAATGTTGACCTGCTTGTGGTGGTGGCTTCTGTCACCCGGCCGGAGCCGCGGCAATCCCTCCTGGACCGCCTCCTGGTCGTGGGGGAAGCCAACCATTTGGATCTGGCCCTGGTATTCAACAAGAGTGACCTGGTGCAAAAGGGATCCACCTGCCAGGAGTTGGTCCAGCTCTATCGGAGGATCGGCTATCCGGTAGTGGAAGCCAGCGCTGTCTCGGGGGACGGTTTGGAAGCCCTGAAGGATCTTCTCTGTTCGGGGACGTCGGCCCTGGTGGGACTGTCAGGAGTGGGGAAATCCAGCCTGTTGAACGCCATCCAACCCGGCCTGTGTCTCAAGGTCGGAGAGCTGAGCCATAAGGTGGGCCGGGGCCGCCACACGACGGTGAGTTCCCGCCTCATACCGCTGGAGTGCGGGGGTCTGGTGGCGGACACGCCGGGGTTCTCGGATGTGGGGGTTTGGGGAGTGGAGCAGAGAGATCTCGAGAAGTGCTTCCCGGACTTCCATCCCTTTCGGGAAGAGTGCCGGTTCAGGGGCTGCACTCACCTTCATGAGCCGAATTGTGGTGTCCAAGCCGCTCTGGCAAGGAATGAGATCGAGGAAGGGCGTTTCGAGAGTTACCGGACCCTGGTTCAGGAAGCCGTTGATTCCTGAAGGGGGGTGACCTGGGGCGCCCCTGAGAGGGGATCGGCCCTGACCGCCACCGGCCACCGGTAAACCGACTCCAGAATCTCCTCCTTGAAAACGTCACCGGCTCCTCCCTCCGCAGCCACCCTACCTCCAGAAAGAAGCAGAAACCGGTCGGCGAACCGGGCCGCCAGGTTGATGTGGTGGGTGATGAGGAGGACGGTCATTCCCCGGTCGGCGGAGTTCCGGAGAAGGCGGAAAATCGTCATCTCGTGCCGGATGTCCAGGCTGGCCGTGGGTTCGTCGAGGACGAGCCCGGACGGCTCCTGGGCCAGGGCCCTGGCAATCCGGACCCGTTGGAGCTCCCCCCCCGAGAGGGTGGTCGTGTCCCGGTCCACCAGATCCGCGACATCACATCGTCGCATGGCTTCCCGGATAGCAGCCCGATCCTCCTCACACTCCGGCCGGAGGGGACCCAGGTGGGGATACCGGCCCATGCCCACGAAGTCCCTCACGGTGAGGGGGAAGGCCAGATGTTCGGCCTGGGGCACGGCTCCTACGGCTTGGGCCAGGGCCCGACGGGTCCAGGATCGGGTCGGCTCTCCACCTATTTTGACCTCACCCTGCTCTGGGCGGACCACTCCCATCAGCGCCCTCATGAGAGTGGACTTGCCGGAGCCGTTGGGCCCGAGAACGGCGTAGAGCGTGCCCTTGGGGACTCGCATGGTGACACCGTCCAGCGCCCGCCGGCGGGCTCTTCCGTACCTGACGGCCAAATCGAGGGCTTCGAAGGTCATGTGGTCATGCTCCTTCGAAGGAGGACCAGGAAGAGGGGGACGCCCAGGAACGCGGTGATGACCCCGATGGGGATCTCGATTGGCGCCAGGGCCACCCGGGCCAGGAGGTCGGCCAGGCAGAGGAAGGCGGCCCCGGCCAGGAAGGAGAGGGGGAGAAGAAATCGCTGATCGGAACCGATGAGAAGACGAATCGCGTGGGGGACGATCAGGCCGACGAAGCCAATGACCCCCGCCACGGCCACCCCGGCCGCCGTCATGAGTGACACCACGATGTATGCGATCCGTTTGACCCTTTCCACATCAGTGCCGAGATAAGCGGCCGTCTCTTCTCCGACGGCCATCAGGTTCAGGGCCCGAGCCAAGCCAAACAGAACAAGGGCTGCCGGGAGAGTGTAGCCGGCGACTACGGCCACGTTGCCCCAGTCAGCGCCAGCGAGGCTGCCCATCATCCAGACGATGGCGCTGCGAACGGCCCGGGCCTCTGAGAGAGAGAGGATGAAGGCTATGACTGCTGTGAAGAAGGACCCGACAACCACACCTGCCAGGAGAAGGACGCGGACGTCCATCCTCCTGTCCGCCGCCGCCGCAACTCCGAAGACCAACAGGATGGCGAGCAGGGCGCCGCCAAAGGCAGCGGCAGGGAGAACCAGGGAGCCAGCGGCGACGAAACCGAGGGCTATCACCAGGACGGCGCCGGCGGCGGCCCCCCCGGAGATCCCCAGGATGAACGGCTCGGCGAGAGGATTCCTGAGCAGGGCCTGAAAAACTGATCCGGCGAGAGCCAACCCTCCGCCCACCAGGAGCCCCAGGCAGACCCGAGGGAGCCTGAAGTGGAAGAGGATATCACGGTGCGCTTGGGTCCCGCCGCCGAACAGAGCCGACACGAACTCATGGGTCGTGAGGTCAACGCTGCCGAATCGGACGCTCAGAAAGACGGCAAGGAAGGCCGTGCCTACGAGAACGAAGGCCAGAAGGGATCTTTTCACCGGAAAGCCTCGGGGTGCAGGATCTCGGCCAGGCGCCAGGCGGCCTGGGCCAGATCCGGGCCCGGCAACTCGAGGGCTGGGGAGACCCGCACCAGAGGAATGTCTGTGAAGGGGAGAAGCACCTCACCGCCCTCCGGCGCCAGGAGAAGATCGATCTCCCGAACCAGGAACTCCTCCGGGCTCACGGGCCCATACAGGGCCTCGAGGTCGGAGAAGGAGTTTTCTCCCCCGGCGGTGGCGAGGAGCTCATCGATGAAGGTTCCGGGGCCCGCCACCCAAGGAGGACTTCCCCCTAGGACGTAAGCTACTCGCACCCGGGGTCTCCCCTGGACCCGCCGCCGAATCTCGTCCAGTGCGGCATCCATCTCCGCCACCAGCTCTACGGCCCGATCCGGCAAGCCGGTCACGGCTCCCAGCTCCCTCATCAGGGCTCGAACATCGGCCACCCGATCCAGGCGGACGGCCAGGTGGCGGACTCCCATGTCGTCCAAACGTTTGGGAGTGGAAGGGTCTGACTCTCCCGCAAACCGTATGACCAGATCCGGTTCCAGGGCCACCAAGGTTTCCAGGCTGGGTTCGAGTCCACCTCCCACCGAGGGGAGATGGGCCAGGGCGCTCCCCGCGTCATATTCGGTCCGGCCCACCAGAAAGCTCTGGGCTCCCAGGGCCTGGAGGGTCAGGGTAGCGGAGGGGACGAGGGAGACGATCCTGGTGGGGGGCTCCTGGAATATCAGGGAAGAACCAGATGCGTCCTCGATGTGAAGGGGAAAGGCGCCTGGCGCCGAGGCTCCCTCTACCGATGCCGAACTTCCACGGGCCGCTCCCCCGGGGTTTGACCCAGAAGAGGACCCTCCATCCGCCGGCGTGCAGCTAGGGAGTCCCAAAAGAAGAAACAAAGGGGAAAAGAGCAGGAAGCCCGGGGCGGAAACCCTGCCGAGGAAGGGCCGGCCCTTCACGGAGTTCGGAATCCGGGTCACCGAGATCCGTCCTGGGAGCCTTCTGGGGACGGGCCCTGGGCGCCAGGGGCACCGCAGGGGTCCTGGAAGGAGAGGAACCAGCTCCCCTCCTCCCGGTCCAGGGCGGCCCACCACCGGGCCTCCGCCCCGAAAACCTCCAGGAGTAGCTCCTCCTCCCCATCGCCATCCCAATCCATCCGGGAGAAGAGGCGAGGCGCGCCCTTTCCCTCCTCCCCCACACGACGGTACCAGGTGAAGGTTCGGTCGAAACGGGTCCCACGGGGCTCCCCGAGGATCAGCAGGGAGTAAGAGTCATCCGGCGCCGGCCCAACCTCCATCTGGTCCTGGAAGAGAAAGGTGGCAACGACGGAGGGGGCCTCGTCGGTCGAGAACTGGAACAGTTGTAGGTCCTGCCGGATGTTCTGAAGGGCGACCGGCCACCGGGCTCTCAATTGGTTGAGGGCTTCCCCCGCCAGGTTTTGAGCGGCGTTTCGCTGTGCCCTCCCCACGGCAAAGGTCTGGAAAAGGCCGTAGGGCCATTCCTCGTCGAGGGATTTCTCGAGAGCCAGGAAACGCTGTGCCTCTGAGGCGCTTGGGACGAGCTCCAGATGGCCAAGAGCCTGGGCTCTGGAAGAGCAGTACTCGGTGGTCGTTCCAAGTGACGCGGTGACGGTGAGGGTCCCGATGCGTGTCCCTTGGTGAAAGAGAGTCAGTTCCTGGCCAGGGAAGAGTCGCTCCTCGAGGAGTTGGGCAGCCAGTTGGGCAGCCAATTCTCCCTGGGGAAGGGGCCGAAGGTCACCATCGACGAGCTCAGCCACGGGCACAACCAGAGCGGAGTCCCCCTGCCGCGTTCCCGCATAGAGGAGAGGACCGTACTCGATCCTCTGGGGACTGGAGGCGGAGTCGGCTCCTGGGGCTCCGGGTGGGGGTGCCAGCGTGTCTCCGGGCGGCCCCTCCAGGCTGAGGCTCATCCCGCCCCATGACACGTTGTCGCAGCCAATAGTGACGGTTACAATCCCAACGATCAGGAGCCAGCGGGGTATTCTTTCGATCATCATTGCGACGCAGTCTTAGAGTTCTCCTCCGGAAGAGAATCCAAAGCTAGGGTGCGGTCGGGGTGGAGGCAAAACACGGGAGGATAATGGTCGGCGAAACGAAGAAACGCCGGGGATTGGGGCTGCTCCCTCCCTTCTTGGCCGGGCTCGCTGCTGCCGTAGCGGTGGAGACCTCGGCCGGCCTCCTACTTTACACCGATGAGGGCTTGCTACCCGCTCTGACGGTTATCCTGACGCTCGAGGTGGGAGCTTTGGGTCTGGGTCTCTGGAGTGGGCCTGTTCCGGTGGGTGGGGGCGTTGTGGAGCAAGTTCGCCGGCGATGGCTTTTCTGCTTGCTGGTGTTCGCTCTCGCGGCGGCTTCGTCCGTCGGGCTCAGCTTCGCGGCAGCTCTTCCCGCGAGTGGAGTTGGCCAGGGGGTGGGCTTGGGCTTCCTCGGCGCTCTTCCTCTTTTCTCCATAGGGTCCCTCCTCGGGGCTATGAGTCGTCCTGACGATCTTGGAATGCCATCCGCGACTCCAGTGGGTGCTCCTTCCGTCCTTGGGGCTGCGGTGGGTTTCCTCCTGGCTGGGAGCATTCTCCTGCCCAATGCGGCCCCTTACACTCTCTATCTCTTTTGTCTGGTGATGCTTTCGGGTGGAGCTCTCCTGCAGGGCTGGGTCTTGGACGGGCGCCGAGTGGTGGAAATCAAAGAGATCGTTCCGGCGTCCACGGGGGAGCTTCGGGTGGAAGAAAGGGCCTTGGGTAGCCCTCGCCGGGAGCTGAAGGTTCTCCTGGAGGGGGGGCGGGTGAGGGGAGCCGAAGATCTGGAGGGGAACCCGGGGCGAGACTGGGAGACCGCTGTCCTGGAGGGTTTGAGGGGAGTGGAGCGGTGCCCGGAATCCGTCGTATATCTGGGTGGGGGGAGTGGGACGCTGGCCCGCCATCTTTCCCAGCGGTTTCCGCAGACTCGGATCCACCTTGTGGAACGAAGCGCGGAGTTGGTCACCTTGGCCCGCTCCCACTTCGCGGAGTGGGATGGGTGGGAGGGGGTCAGCCTGGAGATCGGAGATCCCCTCGCCACCCTCCCGGGATCGCAGAGCTCCTTCTCCCTGATTGTGGTGGATTGCGGTGCCCTTCCCACCCTCGAAGGGATGCCCTTCCTGAGGGAACCGGATTGGCGGATCCTCGTGAAAAGATTGGACTACGGGGGAGTGCTGGTGATGGGAGGGCTCCAATCACACCAAGACGGTGCGGCCGTCCCATTATGGGAGGCCATGAGGAAGGGCCGGAAGTGGTTCGATCAGGCCTTCCTGTACCAGAAAGAGCCGCCTCCCCACGAGGCCAATCTCCTTCGGGGGGCGGGGGACGGAGCCGAATGCCTCCTGCCCTTTTCCACCGCCGGGGCGGTGGCCTGGCCCCTGTCCCTATCGGGATTCCAGCTTCGGCCGGCGAAAGAGGGCTGATCCCATGCTCCTGGTCCACATTTCCGATCTTCATCTGGGCCACCGAGCCTATGATCGGGCGGAGCGTGGAAAAAATGTCAGGGAGCGAGACGTTGCCCTGGCGTTCCAGCGGGCGGTCCAGGAGGTCATTCAGCTCAAGCCGGAGCTGATTCTCCTTTTGGGGGATATTTTCGATCGACCGGACCCGCCTCCAGGGGCCCTGGTGGCCCTGGCCCAAGGTCTGGAGGCTCTCCGCATCGCCATTCCCTCGACTCAGATCTTCATGGTAGCGGGGGCCAGAGATACCCCCCGGCCGATGAGGGATCCCGGGGCCCTGGCAGCCCTGGATCCCTTCCCGAATGTGGAAGCTGTGACCGGGAGAGCCCGATCCGTATTCCTGCGAGATCTGGAGACGCACCTCTATCTGGTTCCCCACGGAGCGGTGGTCCGCCGGCCCTTTCCTGAGCTTCGAACCCACCCCGAGGCTCGCTGGAACCTCCTGCTGGCGTACGCCGGGGTGGGAACCGGGGCCGGCCCTGGCCTTCCCCTGGACCCGGCCCCCTGGGACTACGTGGCCCTCGGTTACCTCCACCAGCACCAACAGGTGGCCCCCGGGGTGTACTACTCGGGCTCCCTAGAGAGGGTGGGGCCGGAACCCTGGCGGGAGGCTGCACAGGAAAAGGGTTTCTTGTCCTTCGACCTCGAGTCAGGCACCTCCCGGTTCCATCCGATTCCCGGCCGGGCCGTGGTGGCTTTGGCCCCCATCCGGATCCCCCGGGGGGAGTCGTCGAAGCTTGCCGGGAAGGTCAAGGAGGTTCTGGGGGAGGTCCCTGGAGGGATCGAAGGGAAGATCGTACGCCTCCGAATCGAAGGCCTCACCCCGGAAGAGGTGAAGCGGGAGGACCAGGGGCTCTTCGCGAAGTTGAGGGATCAGGCTCTCCATCTGGCCATCGAGGTGGATGACTTCCAGAACCTGGCCGGAGACAACCCCTTGCCGTTGGTGGCGAGAGATCGAGGCTTCGCTCTTCGGGCTCTCAAGGAGAGGATCAAGGAAGAGGAAGGGCGGGGCGAGGGGATCGAATCCCTTCTGGGAGAGTTCACCGGGGAGACCCTGACTCCGGTAGATGCTCGAGGGTTGGAGGAGGAGCTCCTCATCCGGGAGTTCCACGGATCAGGACTCCCCTTCCTGGGGAAGGTGAGCATGGAAGCGAGGGAGGGACTTCTGGGGTGGATGGGAAGTGATGGCAGGACCCTTCAGGCCTTCGCCAATACACTCCTTTGGGGGGTGGGGATAAGCGCGGAGCTTCCGGGGGCGGGGGCGTCTGAGGCCGGCGAAGAAGAGGAGAAGGCTGCTCTCGCCCTCCGTCTGGGGATCCGGGAGGGGAGCTTCTGGAGGAGGACCGGTGCGTCGGCGGCCAACTCCCCGGTGGAAGGAGCCGAGGGCTCCTTCACCGAATGGGGCCTTCCGGTGGAGAGCGTCGCCCTGGCCTGGTGTGGAGTGGGGGGAGATTCGCCCGAGGATGTTCTCGGCGGCGGGGAGACGTTGTTGGCCGCGGCCCGGGGAGTCAAGGAGCTGGAGGGCCTCTTGTCGGCCCTTTCGGAGCGGTATCCGGGGCTGAGGAGGGATCAGGATCTGGGTGAGATCTCGGCTCGAGACTACGAGCGGTTGATGGTGGAATCGGAGATGGCGGATCTGAAGAGCCAGCTCAGGGCCCTGCAGGACGTTCCGGAAAGAATGGCGGAGCTTGAGGCTGAGTTGCTGGACCTCCGAGGGGGCGTAACGGAGATCGGCGGAGATTTGGGGGCCGGGACCATGGAGTGGCACAGGGAGCGGCAAGACGCCGAGACCCACCTCCTGACCTACAGGGACCGGGGGAGAGAACTCAGGGATCGTATCCGGAAACTGGAGACGCTGGGCCCAGACAGTCCCTGCCCCACCTGCGGGCGTCTTCTCGCCGAGCACTTCCAGGAGGTGCTGGAGGAACTCCAGGACGAGTGGGAGGCGCTGGTTCAGGACGGCCAATGGTGGCGTCGGCGGTGGGAGCAGTTGGAAGGGAAGCCCCAGGATCTCATCGAGTTGGAGGGGCAATCCCTCCGTTTGAACGCCCAATTCGAGGATTGCACGGAACGCCTGGAGCGTGCCCGGTCCTCCCAGAGGGAATTGGACGAGTTGAGGGTTCGGGAAAAGGAGTTGAAGGATCGGCTCGATCTCTTGCTGAAGGAGGGCAATGAGAGGGGAGTCGCCCTTGAAGAGCTGGAAGCTTTCAGGGATGGTCCCGGGGAGATCCCAGAAACCCCGCCCACCGCCCGTAGCCTCTACGATCTGGCTCGGGCCCTCGAGGATGAGATCGCATCGGAGTGCCGGACCCGCCTCTTGAATCGCGGCGGTCGGAGGTTGAATCGCCTCACCGGAGGGAGGATCCTGGGACTGGGATCGGGTGATGAAGGGGGGGAAGTTCAGTTGGTCGACGGGGGAGGGGCAGCCGGGGTGGAGGCCGACGAAGACCGAGCTGCCGCTGTGGTCGCTCTTCGGATGGCCTTGGTGGAGCTCCTTGCCGAGGATTGGAACCCTCTAGGGTCCTTCGTCTTGGGAGATCCCTTCGACCGGATGGGCGCCGAGGACCAGCTTCGAGCCCTGAGCCTTCTAAGGAGGATCTTATCTCGAATTCCTCAGGTCCTCCTCTTGACCCGGGGATCCGTGGTGGAACGGGCCCCCGAGTTCTTCGACGGGATTTTCGACTTCAGAGAGCATCCTGAAAAGGGCAGGATCTTCCTCAAGACCCTTCCTGCCGGGGTGGGCCTCCTCCGAGTTCGCTAGGAACCGAGCCGACTGCCCTCAGCCTGGCCGGCTGTCCTCAGCCTAACCGGCTGCCCTCAGCCTGGCCCACGCTTCCGCCCGGTCCAGGCTCAACTCCGCCTCTTCAGCGTCGCCTTCCAGGAGCGCCCCTTGGTATAGGGCGTAGTGGACCCAGGAGTAGTAACTGGGGATTCCCAACACAGCCCTCCATGGCCATCGGGGCCACTCGTCAGGGAGTCCATTTCGATGCATGAACACCTCCGAAGCCAGCGTCCTGGTCCGATGGACATCGAGGAAGATCCCCGTGATGTTGGAGGAGGATGAAAGGGGTAATTCCACCACTCCTTCCAGGGCTTCCGCATCGGGAAGCCCCTCCTGGAGTCGGAAGGCCAGACCTTGCCGGACGAGGAAGGGGCTGAGGCCCAGGTGGCCCGCAGCGTTCCCACTGGAAGCGAAATAGATCGGGCGGTCACCCAGGGCCGTGCTGATGATGGATAGGGCGAACTGGTGCCAGGGTTCGATGACCGTTCCCCCCGCCAGTTGAGCCGAAATTCCATGACCCAGATCCACGACTCGATCCTCCCTCAAAGGCACTAAAGTCTGGGCCACCTGGTCGATGGTGGCGTCATTCAGAGCCAGGATGGAGCGAGTGGGAGGCCGGATGGGGCCATCCATGAGGATAGGAACCTTCCCCGCAAGCCGAACCGCCTCAGCCTTGGCCGGGCCGGCGTACTCGGCTCCTGGGGAGCCCTCGGAGGTGTACGGCCGCTGACACACGATGCGGGTTGGATCGGCCGCGGGATCCGTCCCATCCGGGCAGGGGGTGGTCAGCTTCCGGAGCTGAAAGGCATACCAGTCGATATTCAGATAAGAGGTGACGATGACAGTTACGTCCTGCCGGATTCCCTCTGCCTCCTGGAGATACCAGAGGGGGAAGGTGTCATTGTCCCCGTTGGTGAAGATCACTCCGTAGGGCTCCGCGCTCATCAGGAGGTTGTAAGCCCAGTCCCGCGCGGAGTAATCCCCTGCTCGGCTGGCCCAGGACCAGTTCAGCAACAGGGGGATCGCCGCGATGAGCAACACCGGAGAGGTCCTTTTATAGCCTCTTGCCAATCCTCCAGCCAGCTTTCGCCAAAGGCCCGCGATCCCCATGCCGGCCCAGAGGCCCCAGACCGAAAAGCTGACCATGAAGAAATAGTCCCGCTCTCTGACCTCGTGAGCGGAAAGTTCTCCCAGAGGGTCCTGTAAGGAGAATCCGTACTTGAAGTTCAGATAGAAGAGGAGGGCGACGGAGAGGGTGCCGAAGAGGCTGATCAAATACCACCAGCTCACCCGGTCTTTGCGGAAGTGCTCCAGGGCCCCATAAACCCCCAGTCCGGTGAAAAGGAGGGTGAAGGGCAGCCTCGCCACCGCGAACACCACCTGTGTTCCCTGAAGCATCCGTGCCCACTGCCAGTCGAAGTACTGGAAATAATTGGCGAACTGGAGATGCAGGGGCGCCGATCTCGGAATGAGAGGTGGCTTGACGTACTGCTTCCGGCTCAGGGCCTCCGAGAGGTTCTCGCATCCCCCCTGGCCCCAGGTGAGAATGCTGGTCAGGGCTCCCGTCAGAGTCTCACAGGTGGGGGATGCCTCATTGATGACGGGGTCCAGGGCTGCACGGAGGGGTAGGTAGAGGTGAATGGAGAGGCCCAGAAAGGTGGCGATGACCGCGGCCAGGTAGAGCTTCCAGTTGAGAAGTGCCCGGGGGTGAACCAAGAGGACGAAGAGGCCAAGGGCCGGGGCCGCGAGGAAGGCCATGAGGTGGTTCCCCACCGACAAGGCCAGGATGAACACCATGAGAATGAGGAGGTTGTCGTCCTTTCCTCTTCCCAGGTTCTCTCTCCAGTGGAAGGCCAGCCAGGAGAGGAGGGCGATGGTGAAGAGGGAGACGGTGTAGACCTTCTCGTTGACATTGGATTGGTTCCAGACGGTGAAGGCCGTGGCGCTCACCAACACGGCCACGAAAGCTCCCACCAGGGGGAACACTCGATCTTCCGTGAAATGACGAAGGATGTGGTGAACCACCAGGAACCAGAAACCATGAGCCAAGGCGCTCATAGTGGTGGAGAAAAGGTTGATCTTGACGGCTACGGACAGCCCCAGGGGGGCCAGAAGGATTTCCCAGGCCCGGGCGAGGACGACGAAGAGGGGGTTACCTGGAGGGTGGGGAATCCCCAGGATGTGGACGGTCGCGATGTACTCGCTGGTATCCCAAAAAGCCGTCGTGGGGGCGAGGGTGACGATGTAGAGCAGGGCCACCACGAGGGTGGCCAGGAGAGCCCATCCGTAAGGCTGCGTCACCCCGTTTCGATCCCCACGGTTCCCGGCGGCTTCCACCATGCTCTACTCCTTGGCGAGTTGAAGGCTGCCCCACGCGTCCACTTCCAGGTGCCACCCAGGAGGGAGCCAGGTCGTCGAAGAGTACTCCATGACGATGGCGGGGCCTCTGAGAGTGTGCCCCTTCAAGAGATCTTTTCGCCATACTCGTCGTATCTGAATCTCGTTCCCATTGTAATAGGCGGTGCTCATTTCCACCGGCGGCTCGGCGTCCGCTTCCGGGAGGGGGACGGGTGACAGGGGAAGGGGAGGCGCTTCCGCAACCGCTCGAAGAGTTACGGCCTCCACCGGAATCCCGTCACGCGCGTAGCCGTAACGATCCTTGTGAGTTTGGTGGAATGCCTCGACCCAGTTCTCCCGGGGCACACGGAGCTCGAAGCTCTGACCCCGATACCGGGCATCCACCCAATGCCACACCGTGAGGGAGTCCGGGTCATTTCCTTCCGTGACCATCTCTTCGACGGCTTGGGCCTCCAGTCCCCGGAATGCCTCCTCCAACCGTGTCTCTTGATTGAGATCGAAGGACGAGATCAGGAGGGTGCGGGACACTTCACGGGTCGGGGAGGCCGCCAACATTCCATAGGCGGAGAGGAGCCCCGGATCAGGGGGGACCAGAGCTCGTTCGGCTCCCAGGCGCTCCACCAACTCGGCCACGTGGAGGGCGCCGGCTCCGCCGAAAGCCACCAGGACGAAGTCGGCGGGATCGAATCCCCGCTCCACGGAGATGACCCGTAGGGCACCTTCCATGGCCGTGTTCGCCACGGAGAGGATCCCCTCGGCGGCGTCCTCCGGCGATTTGCCCAGAGTTCTTGCCAGCGTCTCCATAGGCCCGGCGATGAGTGCCCTGTCCAAGCTTCCTTCTCCACCCAGGAAAGCCTCCGGTGGGAGACGTCCCAGCCACACATGGGCATCGGTGACGGTGAGCTCTTCCCCCCCCCGTCCGTAGGCGATGGGGCCCGGGTCGGCTCCGGCGCTCTCGGGCCCGACTCGGAGGGCGCCACCCGGATCCACCCTGGCCAAGGATCCGCCGCCGGCCCCCACCGTGTGGATGTCGATGACAGGGACGGCCACGGGTTGTCCTGCGATCTCGAACTCCCGGGTGTGGATGGGCCTGCCGGGACAGAGAGAGACGTCGGTGGAGGTGCCGCCCATGTCAAAGGTGATGATCTGTTCGAACCCTGATCGTTTCGCCCAGGCCAGGGCGCCCACCACTCCACCAGCGGGGCCGGACAGGACCGTATGGACCGGTTCCCGGATGGCTCGCTCAACCGGAACGGCTCCCCCGTTCGAGCTCATGATGTGAACGGGTTGGGCCCCGCTCTCCTGGTCGAGTCTGCTCAAATACTTGGACATGACGGGGGAGACGTATGCGTTCACCGCCGTTGTGGAGGTTCGCTCGTACTCCCGGTGTTCCGGGAGGAGGCGAGAGGAGACGGAGAGGGGAAGGTCCAGTTTCTCCAGCGCCGCAGCCACGGCCTCCTCATGGTCCGGATTCGCGTACGAGTGGAGAAGAACCACCGCCAGGGCCTCCGCCCCCTCTACCCGAGTCATCAACCCGGCCACTTCCCCGGCATCCAGGCCCTCGATCTCCTCCCCCTCCGGCCCGAGCCGGCCACCGATCCCCACACGGTCCTCTCGGGCGACCAGGGGTGTAGGCCGATGGCCTACCAGGGCATAGAGTTGGGGTCGGTTCTGGCGGCCGATCTCAATCACGTCCTCGAAGCCGCGGTTGGTCACCAGGACCACTCGTGCCCCCTTTCTCTCCAGGAGGCAGTTGGTGGCCACGGTGGAGCCATGGAGGAGGCGGTGTGGCCTCTGGCTCCCCAAGAGCTGCCTGCTTCCAGCCAGAACGGCATCTGCCGGATCCCGAGGGGTTGAAGGCACTTTCAAAGTCGTAAGGACACCGTCGGCCAGCAGAAGAAGGTCGGTGAATGTCCCCCCGGTATCCACGGCGAGAATGGCGGTTGACGTACGATCAGTACCCGAGGACATTCAATCTCGCTCCGGCCGACAGGATTCCCCCAAGAGGTGATGCGGAGCCATCCCCGCAACCATCCAGTTCATGCGACTCTTTCCTTCCTTCCCTGAGTTCTTGACGCTCTCCGGTGATGCGGGGGTTGTCCCGGTGTGGCGGGAGTTTCTCTTCGATACCGACACTGCCGTTACGGCCTACGAAAAGCTCTACCGTCCCCCCTTCGGCTTTCTCCTGGAGTCGGTCGTCGGGGGAGAACAATGGGCCCGTTACTCCTTCTTGGGAAGCCAGCCCCGGGAAGCTTGGCGCTTGAAGGGCGGAAAGGTAAGCCTTTGGCGACCGGGAAGCGGGTGGAAAGAGGTGGAAGCCCCCGATCCTCTGGAAGACTTGGACCGGCGTCTCAGGGCCCGGCGGGCGGCCCGGGTGGAGGGGCTCCCCCGTTTCTGGGGAGGTGCGGTGGGGTTCTTTGGATACGATGTAGTGAGGCACATCGAACGGCTTCCCGACGCGCCTCCCGATGACCTGGATCTGCCCGACGGCCTCTTCCTCTTCACCGACCTGGTTCTCGTCATCGACAACCTTCTGGGGAGGGGGCTGGCCGTAGCAGCCGTACCCATCGATCCCGACCTGTCCGAAGCCGAGCTCCGGGCCCGGTACCAGGAGGGGGGGCGGCGGGCCCAGGAGATGATCCGGCGTCTGGAGGAAGGGCCCGCTCTTTCTCCCTTGGACCTCAAACCGGAGCCGGCGGAAGATCCTCCCTTCACGAGCAGCCTAACGAAGGGCGCTTTTCAGGAGGGGGTGGAGCGAATCCAAGAGTACATCCGGGAAGGAGACGCCTTTCAGGTGGTCCTGAGCCAACGCTTGAGCATGCCCTTCCAGGGCCGTCCATTTGACCTCTACCGGGTTCTCAGGAGGGTGAATCCCTCGCCCTACCTCTATTTCCTGGAGTTGGACGGCCTGAAGCTGGTGGGGACTTCCCCGGAGGTCCTGGTAAGGGTGGAGGATGGCACGGTCACGGTGCGGCCCATCGCCGG
>JAUXEE010000243.1 GCA_030618065.1 Gemmatimonadota bacterium | reverse complement strand
TCAGGGCTCCATCACCGCCGCCCCCCTCCTTCTCGTTCTCGGATACGTGGTTCTTCTGCCGCTGGCCATCATTCTCTGACGGTTCACGACTGCCGGGGGTTACGATCCTGTCACCCATACAGCGGAGTTGAAGGTTTGCCCGGTAAGGGTGGAGCCGGAGTAGAGGTGCCCCAGATGAAGTGGCCAGGGGCTATGAGGATCGGACGACGCGCATGAACCGCCGGATCGTCCGCACCGTCTGCCCCCGCAACTGCTACTGCACCTGCGGGATGTTGGTGACGGTGGAGGATGGCCGGATCGTCAGGATCGAGGGAGACCCGGAGAACCCCGCCACCGCTGGAGAAGTCTGTTTGAAGGGGCTCTCCTACGTGGAGCGGGTTTCCCACCCGGATCGCCTCACTTCTCCCCTGCGCCGAAAAAAGAATGGCGAGCTGGAGTCCGTTTCCTGGGACGAGGCGCTGGACCGGATCGTGGCCGCCCTCTGGGCCATCCGAAAGGAATCGGGCCCCCTGGCGGTTCTCCACTACGAAGGGTCAGGGAGCCATGGAGCCCTCTCGGGCCTGGCCGAGGCCTTCTGGAATCCCTACGGAGGGGTCACCCGGCCCCATGGCGACCTCTGTTGGCCCGCGGGATTGGAGGCCACCCGGCTCACCTATGGAGCCAACTGGCACAACCATCCGATCCTGACCAGGGATAGCCGGTTCATCCTCCTTTGGGGACATAATCCGGCTGAAACCAACATTCACCAGTGGCGTTTGATCCTGGAGGCCCAGGAGGAGGGCGCCACCCTCGCCGTTGTGGACCCCCGTTCCACCGACTCCACGGACGCGGCGGATGTTCATCTCCAACCCCGGCCCGGGACGGACGGGGCCCTGGCCCTGGGCATGGCTCAGGTCATCGTGGCCGAGGGCCTTCACGACGCGGACTTCCTGAGGGACCATGCTCTGGGAGTGGAGCCGTACCTCGAGTGCATCTCTGCCTTCCCCCTCGAGCGGACGTCGAGCATCACCGGGTTGGAGGCTGAGGAGATCCGGACCTTGGCCCGAGCCTACGCCCGCGGGAATCCGGCCCTTCTCGTGGCCGGCTTCGGCCTTCAGCGCCACCGCCACGCAGGGCAGGCCATGAGGGCTGTGGCTCTCCTTCCGGCCCTCACCGGGAAGCTGGGAATACCGGGTGGCGGATGGCAGTATGCCAACCTCAG
The DNA here is from genome assembly GCA_030618065.1 of Gemmatimonadota bacterium. GTDB lineage: Bacteria > Gemmatimonadota > Gemmatimonadetes > Longimicrobiales > Gaopeijiaceae > JABDNZ01. The sequence continues at coordinate 3,005 of JAUXEE010000243.1, read as the reverse complement.
TAGTCATTGCCTCGGCCCGCCCCCCTTACTTCCCTCTTCGGAGGGCACCCAGACCCGATCCTTCCCGACCTCTCGACTGGGTCGGTCTCTTCAGCATCTGAGGGACCCTCCCCTCAGGGCAGCCTGGTTCGAAAAGGCGAATCCGGTAAGCCAGCATCCACGCACCAAAGAGGTGATTCGTGGCTTTGCCGGCCTGGAGCTGGTGGTGGTGGTGGATCAGTTCCTCACCGATACCGCCCGTTTGGCCCACTACGTTCTTCCCGCCAAGAGTCTTTTCGAAGAGGAAGACCTGGTTACCGCCTACTGGCACCCCTATCTGCAACTGCGCCAGAAGGTGTTGGATGCGCCTGTTGGGGTGAACACCGAAACCCAGATCTGGCGGGAGCTCTGCCTTCGGTTCGGATTCACCACAGAAGCGTTCGACATGGATCCGATGGAACGCCTCCGGGCCATGCTCCCGGAGGGCCATGAAGACGCTCTGGAAGGGCTTCGCGAGAGGCCCATGGACCTCTCGAATCGTGGGGAGGTGGCTTGGGAAGATCACGAGTTCGAGACTCCTTCCGGGAGGGTCGAGTTCACCTCTGAAGCGGCCACACAACTCTGGGGTGTGGATTCGGTCCCGAGTTATGAGGCTCCTCCCGAGGGATACGAGTCCGAGTTGGCGAACCGGTATCCGCTACAGCTCCTGACCTGCAAAACCCGTGAGAGAATCCACTCCCAGTTCGGGAATCTCGATGGGATACGAGAAGTGGAGCGGCCCAGGGTCCTGGACATTCACCCTGAGGACGCGACATCACGGGGCTTGGAAGAGGGAGATGTGGCCAGGATCTGGAACGGGCGGGGTTCGGCGGAGGCTCCGGTCCACATCAATCCAGGGCTTCGCAAAGGCGTTATTCATGTGTTGGAGGGCCGCTGCGTGCCCGACGACCCGTGGGTGAACCTCGTTACCGGCGACGGTATCACGGATATGGGGTACGGGGCCACCTTTTACGAGTGCAGGGTGGAGGTAGAGCCGGCATGACCGGGCCTTCTCCTGACCCGATGGTCGCGGGTGACCGACAAAACACCGGCCGGGGTCGGCCGGGCTTCAAGCTGGATCTGGCCCGATGCGTGGGATGCGGGGCTTGCGTCCTTGCCTGCCGGATCGAGAACCAGCTTCCCATGGGGGTGTCCTGGCGAAGGGTCCTGCAGGTGAACCAGCCCAGGATCGGGGGTGGGCCCACCTACCATCTTTCGGTGGCCTGCCACCACTGCGAGAATCCCCCCTGCGTGAGGGCGTGCCCCTCCGGGGCCTTGAAGAAAGGGCCGGATGGCCTGGTCTCGCTGGACTCCGGCCGATGCATCGGGTGCCGGTACTGCGAGATGGCCTGCCCCTTCGGAGCGCCCTCGTTCGATGTCGATGCCGGGGTCATGACCAAGTGCCATCTCTGTCATCACCGATTGGCGGAGGGTTCCTCCCCCGCCTGTGTAGCGGCCTGTCCTACCGAGGCTTTGGGGTACATGCCTTCCCACGGAGGGGAAAGGGCGGCGGGGTCGAAGGACGAAGAGGAGAGGGCCGAAGAGCGGCAGGCTGAAGAGCGGCAGGCCGAAGAGCGGCAGGCTGAAGAGCGGAAGGCCTTTGCTCCAGCAGCTGGCATCCCGGGTTTTGGCGACCCCACCGGAGCAAGGCCCGGGTACTGGGTGGCGGATCCTGGCGGGACGATTCGGTCCGAATGGTTCCTCCAACTCAAGGCCCTCCTGGGCACGGAAGGGGAGGGACCCCATGACCCGGCATGAGTTGAGAGAAAGGACCGGTTTCCATGAGCCCCCACTGGTTCTCTTCACAGCTCTGGCCACAGCGGGGGCGGGTGTAGGGGCCGCTCACCTCTGTCTCGCCTTCCTCGGCTGGGTCCCCTGGGTGCCCTCCGCTGGACTCATGACCCTCATTGGGGTCCTCCTGGCGGTGGGCCTTCTCTTTTCCGTCGGGCATCTGGGTCGTCCCCTCCGGAGCCCTCTCGCCCTGTTCCGGGTGGGAAGGAGTTCCCTCTCGAATGAGGTTCTTGTCCTTGGCGCTACCCTGGCGTCGAGCCTCGTGGCGGTGCTCCTTCCGGCGGGGCATCCCCTGGTGGCGCCCCTGAGCGTTACAGTCTTGGCGACCTCCCTCCTGACACTCCTTGCCCTGGGTCTGGTGTACCGTCTTCCCGGGCAGTTGACGTGGGCTGGGCCGGTTCTCATCCACCCTCTCGTCCTGGGGATCGCTTTCGGCCTCACCGTCCTGCTGGGAGATCTACCGACAGGAACACGGGCCCGGGGTGAGCTCCTGATTCTGGTAATCCTCCTGGTCGACGGACTTCTGGTCTGGGAACGGACCCGAAGAATCGGTGGCGCCCTCCGTCGAGGGCTGCCGGCACAGCCGAGTATCATGGGACAGAGGGGAGCCGCCTTCACCTTCCGGATCCTGTTGGGGATTCTCCTCCCCGCAGCTGCCCTCCTCTGGGGGCGGTGGGAGCTGGCCGGGCTCTGTCTCTTCTTGAACCTTTTCTTGGATCGGTTTCTCTTCTACGGGTTCGTCGTGCGGGATTACACCGAGGCCGAAGTCATGAGGGTGGAAGCTGCCCTCCGGGCCCGAGCCGGTCCACCCGTAGAGAGCTTCGACTCCACTCCTACTTCCATCCGAGCCAATGAGCGCTGAAATGAACCGAGGAAATCCGTCCGTTGCCCCCCAGCCTCCCCTGCCGGAAAGCCTCCTCCGGGGAGCCTTGGCCGAGCAGTTCATCAAGGACGCCACTGGGGGAGTAGCGGGGCACCCCGTAGCGGGAATCGTGGCCCTCATCCTCTTCATGGACCTGGTGGATACCCGTCTTTCCCTCATCTGGTTCGGGGTTCTCATCCTGGCAACGGGGCTGAGGGTCATCCTCGGTGCCCGCGCCAGGAAGGCTAGCGAGCGTCCATTGGAGGCTCGCCGATTGGCGTTTACCGGTGCCATGGTGGCGGCTGTCGCCTGGGGTGCCGGAGGGGTCTTTTTC
>JAUXEE010000132.1 GCA_030618065.1 Gemmatimonadota bacterium | reverse complement strand
TGATCGCCACGGAACTCACGACCTGAGTGACGGTTACCGACGCAGTCCCCGACACCGTGCCGGCCACGGCCGAAATCGTAGCTGTGCCCATCCCTTCGGCCTTCACAGAACCATTGGAACTCACCGTGGCTACCGAGGGGTTGCTGCTGCTCCACTGGGCCGACGTTCCGGACATGGTCTGCCCGTTCTGGTCCCTGATCGTGGCTGAGAGCTGATGGGTCGCGCCGATGGCTTCCAAGGCGATCGCGGCGCTGCTGAGGCTGACCGAGGTCGGCCTGGAGGGGTCGGGTTGCGTTGGGGTATTCCCGCCTCCTTCGCTTCCACACCCAGTTGCCAGCAGGGGAAGAAGAAGGAGGGGGAGGACAAAAAGAGGGACGGGAGCGAATCGGGTCCGAAAAGCTCTGTGGCGGGTCATCTATGTATTCCAAAGGATGGAGAAGATCCATCCGATCTGATCAGGTATCCAGCAAACGGCTGTAAAGCTAGTCCTGGAGGGAAAGCGCGGCAAAACCGATTCACCGCCAAGGCGGTGTGGCAGCAGGGGCTCAGCGCCCCATTCCCTTGCCCTTCCTTTGGTTTGAAGATTCCCACGGAGGGAAGCCCAAGATCGGGATTATTTGCAAAGCATTACCACTGGTGGTACTATTTGAATGGGAAAGATCAAAAGAGGTGGCTTAAGGTCTGCTGTGAAGATTGTCGGAGTGAAGGCCAACAACCGAAAAAGGGTATTCGAAGTGCTCACCGCAGAAGGGGAGTACTCTTTTCCCTATGCCAAGCTTGCGGCCCAACCCACGAGGGCTGACCGGGTGAGAGAGGTATACGCTGACCCGGAGGCCGGGGGCGAGGCCTTCACGTACAGGTTGGAATCCGGGGTTGAGGACACGGTGCATCTCGATGTTGTGCTTGAGTACAACCAGGATCCTGCTCTCCTGAACGATCTCCTCCTGTACCGACTTACTGTGCAGGCCCGAGAGGCAGTCGAGGAAAGTGGCTTGAGCAAACGGGAGATGATTCGCCGGTTGGGTACATCCGCAAGTCAGTTCTACCGACTTTTGGATCCGACGTACTACGGGAAATCGGTAGGGCAGATGCTCGCCCTTTTGCGGGTCCTCGGAAAGGAGATCGACCTCGTTGTCCGACCTGAACCTGACCAACCGAGAGGGCGGCGCCGGAGTGGCGTGTCGGTCTAGAGTTTAAGCACCTCTCATCCCTGAACCTTTGCCACGCCCCACCACTTCCCAGGGTCATCTTGGAGGAACCGGTTCCATGAACACTCTTTCCCTCCCAATTCGTTACGGATCCCTCGTCGTTCTCGCTTGCCATCTCCTCCTGGCTCTCCCTACGGCGTCCCAGGCCCAAGATGAACCGGAGTCCGCCGTGGCCTTCGCGAAACGATCGTCCCCGGTAGCCACCTTCAGCATCGTGGGTTTCGATCCTGTGACCGGGGAGGTGGGGGTCGCGGTCCAGTCCCGGGTATTCTCCGTGGGGAACGGGGTGATATGGGGGGAGGCCGACGTGGGAGTTGTGGCTACCCAGGCCTGGGTGGACGTGAGCTACGGTCCCAAGGGATTGGCCCTCCTGAAAGCGGGGTTCTCACCCCAGGAAGTGGTGGACTCACTCCTGGCACAGGATCCCGATTCCCTTGGGGAGGGGTGGCCGAAGGAGGGACGTCAATTCTCCGTCATGGATGCCGGTGGAAGGGTGGCCACCTACTCCGGTCCGCTGGCAAGCGAGTGGGCCGGCTACCGTATCGGGAAGGAGTGCTCGGCCCAAGGGAACATTCTGGCGGGCCCCGCCGTTGTGGAAGGGATGGTGAAGGCCTTCGAAGAGACGGAGGGCCATCTCTCCTATCGGTTGCTTGCGGCGCTGGATGCGGGGCAGGCCGCAGGAGGTGACATCCGGGGCATGCAGTCGGCGGCCATGCTCATCGTCAAAAGGGGAGGGGGCGTTTGGTTGAACAACGACGTGGTTCTACGCCTGCAGGTGGACGACGCCGAGAATCCCTTCGTGGAGCTTCGAAGGCTGGTGGACATCGCCGCCCGTCAACGAGAGGGAATGCGGGGACGGTAAGGCCACCCGCAATGCCGCAGACTGACAACCCTGAGTCGACATGAGTGACGTAAAAGTAGTTCGCGCTTCGGATCTTCCGTTCAAGGCGATACAGGGGGATGGCGCCCAGGGGCTGGAGCTGGCCCGCCTGTATCAGCACCCGGACGGTGCGGCGACTCTTCAGCTGGCCCGGGTCGCCCCGGGAGGGGTCTCCAAGCGCCATGCCCATGAGTGGGACCAGGCCAACTGGATCTCCAGCGGTGATGCGGAGGTGGAGGTGGACGGGAAGGTGTTCCGCCTCGGTGCCGGGGATTCCATCGTGATTCCCGGCGGTAAGCCTCATTCCTTCTCCAACCCGGGAGAGACTCCGCTTGTGCTGGTGGCGGTGCTGGGGCCTGGGGCGCCTTAGTACTCCATTGCCTGTCCCGAGACGGGTACCGACGCGTGCCCCTGAATAAACACCCACGATCCTTGGCGTTTCTCCAGGACGCCGGTGAAGCGCATGCCTTCGATTTCCACGCGCTCGCCGCCGGCCGTCACGTGCCAGTCCAAAAGTTCCGAGAACCACGCCACATCCCCTGAGCTGTGCATCGTAATGAGCTGATCCCGGGTCACAATCTCGGTGTCTTCGTAGGAAGCGAACTGGATCTCTATGGATGCAGCCAGCGCTTCATAGCCGACCCACCTCTCCGGGGCGTCGGTGCCGAAGATCAGCAGGTTGGGGTCATGGGCGAAGGCTTTGGCCATGAGTTCGAGGTTCTCTTCCATCATGATTTGGGGGAATAGGTCGAGCACGACTTTCGCCGCAGCCTTTTCGGCCACCAGATCCACCGGCGGAGTCATCTCTTCCTGCTCGACCTCCTGGGCACAGCCAGCGAGCAGAATAGGGGCCATCACGAGCAACGACGCGATGTATGTCCTCATTGGTGCCTCCCGATGTGGTTGAGTGGGGATCATCCCATCGATCCGAGGGCAAGATGCCTCTAACCTGCGGAGGCGGCAAGGTCAGTGGCTTCCGGTAGCGCTGACCGAATCGGGGAGCTGCCGCCCTCACCGTCTCTTATCCAACCGCACCGTCACCTTCTTCCCCCGGATGGTCCCACCCTTGAGGGCGCGTAACACCAGGTCCGACACGTTGTTGGCCACTTCCACCAGGGTGAACCGTTCCGAGATCTGGATGGAGCCGATGACACGCTTGTCCACGCCGGCCTCACCGGTGATAGCCCCCACGATATCCTTGGGGCGGATGCCTCCGGAGCGGCCCATGCCGATGAAGAGGGGCGTCCCTTCTCCTCCCCGGGGTCGAGAGCCCTTCCCAGCGGAGGCACCTGGACCCGAATAGGCGCCCTTCCCACCATGGCTCTTCTCGTGGAAGGGTTTCGCGACGGGAATCTCCTCCTCGTCCCCCTCCGAGCCGGTGATGGTGGCTTCGTGCCCCATCTCCACCGCACCCATGGCGATATCCACCAGGTCGAACTCGTCGGAGAGGGATTCCACCACTACCCGGAACCGGTCCAGATTCCCCTCCAGGATGGATTCCCGCACCGAGGCTCGGGTCAGCTCGAGCCTCCGGGTCCGGAGGTCCGCCACGGTGGGTATGGGGGCGACCAGGATCTCTTGCTTCGTGAGCCGCTCGATGTTCTTGAGCATTACGTGCTCACGGGGCTCCGCCAGAGTGATGGCCACCCCCTCCCGGCCGGCCCTGCCTACCCGCCCGATGCGGTGCACGTACTGCTTGGCCGCTGAGGGTAGGTCGTAGTTCACGACATGGGTCAGGTGGGGGATGTCCAGGCCCCGGGCCGCCACGTCTGTGGCCACCAGAAGGTCCACCTTCCCGCCCCGGAGTTTTCTCATCACCCGGTCCCGCTGTTCCTGCGACATTCCGCCATGGAGGGCTTCGGCCCGGTACCCACGGCCGTTCAGCGACTCCGTCAGCTCGTCCACGTCGTTTCGGGTGCGGCAGAACACCAGGGTGGCCTCGGGGCTCTCCAGGTCCAGCACTCGCCCTAGCGCAGCCAGCTTGTGGGCCCGGCGCACCAGAAACGCGGTCTGGCGAATGAGAGGTACGTCGCCCTCCGACTCCGGTATCCCGGCGATCCGGATTTCCACGGGATCATGCAGGTGCCGGGAGGCAATAGTCTCGATGCGGGGACCCAGCGTAGCCGAGAATAGGAGCGTCTGACGCCGGGCGGGGACTTCGGCCAGGATCGCCTCCAGCTCTTCGGCGAAGCCCATGTCCAGCATCTCGTCGGCCTCGTCCAGGATCAGGACCTTCAGCCTTCCCAACTTGAGGGTTCCCCGCCGGATGTGGTCCAGGGCCCGGCCCGGGGTGGCCACCACCACATCCACTCCCCGCTTCAGGACTTTGAGCTGCTGCGGGAACGACTGCCCCCCGTAGATGGGAAGCACCTCCACCCCCAGCTCTTTCCCGTACCGGTGAACCGCCTGAGCCACCTGCACCGCCAACTCACGGGTGGGGAGCAGGATGAGGGCGGAGGGGACCTTTCCCCCGGTCTCAATGAGCTGAAGCAGAGGAAGGGCGAACGCCGCCGTCTTCCCTGTTCCTGTGGCAGCCAGCCCCAGCAGGTCCCTCCCCTCCAGGAGGTGGGGGATGGCTGTCGCCTGGATGGGGGTGGGCTCTTCATAGCCCAGGGAGGTGAGGGTCTTGAGAAGCTCGGGCCCGAGGCCAAGCTCGGCGAACGCCTGGGTAGCCGCAGACGATGATGTAGGAGTCATGAGCGAAGATAACGGGAGCGGGAGATGGTGGCCGATTCGGGTATGGGCATGCCCCACACCTGCGCTTACAGTTTTCCATGGAAAGGAGCCCGAGTGGGTTGACGGCGAGCACTCAGAAATCGCGATGGCAGATTGACGAGGTGACCACCGGTGACTACCATGGATTCATGAAAGCCGTGGGCGTCAAACAGCTGAAGGCGCGCCTGTCCGAGTACCTCAGGTCCGTGAAGGCAGGGGAGGTCATCCTGGTGACGGACCGGGATGAGGTCGTGGCCGAGCTCCGCCCTCCTCGCCACCCCCCCCCGCCGTTGGAATCGGAGGACACAGTGCAGGCTCTGGCCGATGCCGGAGAAATCACCCGCGCACGTCAGTCGAAGGGGGCGTGGAGTTGGAAGGCCAAGGGAATAGGGCTGGCGCCGGGAACGACACAAAAGCTCCTCGACGAGATCCGGGCCGAGCGGTCCACCGACTGACCCATGCCATTGGCCGTCTACCTGGACACGTCTGCTGTCCTTCGCGCCGTGCTGGAGGAGGGCACCACACCTACCATCGAGGGGAAGATCGGCGCCGCGAGCACCCTGATTACCTCCCGACTGTCCCTGGTGGAAGCCGGGCGGGCATTTCTCCGACTCCGGGCCAACGGCCTGGTATCGGAGGAAGGGTTGGCCGATGCGGGGAGGGAAATGGATGCGCTTTGGGCCCGGTGCGAGATTTGGGAGATCACCCCCCTCGTGTGCGACACAGCGTGTCAGGTGGCCCCAACCAAGGCCCTCCGCACCCTCGATGCCCTACATCTGGCGACGTACTTGCTCGCCCGACGCCACATCGAAAACCTCGAGTTGCTGACCGCCGACCACCGATTGTTGGACGCTGCCAGAGGAAAAGTTTGAGATCTTGATGGCATTTTGCTAGTCGGGTACACTTTAGTAAATTATGCTTAAATAAATGATCAAATACGAGGCGATTCGTGGGTCCAGTGGGGAAGCTCTTCGTGAGCTGGGGGAGGGGATCGGCCGATACCAGAATGCCGCAGGTCCCTTGGCCTTCCCGGATTGGGACGCTGCGGTAGCCGGACTCCTGTCCTTCGAACGAGGCTGATTCTCTGCGTCGGCGAGGCAAGGCGGGAGAGGGTGTCTCCAGAAGGCACCTTCGCCGTCTGGAGCACGCCCGAGATGCCCTGGGAGCCCGGGCCAGGGCCGCCCAGGATCTTCTGTTTGGGATCCATTTCGCGCAGGGCCTCCTTGTATCGGCTGAGTCCCGATCCGATGTGGAACTCATCGGCCTCGACCGTCTTTACACGGGGAGTTGAACTCCGGCTCTCCCTCCCGAGGGACAACCGCGACGCCAGCCGCCCCTTAAAACCCCCGGTTCCGGATCCGCTGAAAGGGCTCTTTGAGCCGTTCCTCCGCGTACGAGCTGAAAGAGTACCGTAGCCCGTATTGGCTGTGGGACCAGCTGTCGTCGCGGTGGAGATCCACCACCTCCTGGTACCGGGCCATGGCCTCCTCCCGCC
>JAUXEE010000291.1 GCA_030618065.1 Gemmatimonadota bacterium | reverse complement strand
GCGCGGTGGAGGTAAACCGAGCCTTGCAGGCCCACGGTGTGGCGGGACGCCCATTCCCCGGCCTTCCGGAGGTAGGGGATGCCCTCAGGATCACCATCGGACCGTGGAACCTCATGGAGCGATTCCTCGGGACCCTCGACCAGTTGTTCGAGCCGGGATTGTGAGGGAGACCGAGTTGGACACCGGGGGTTCATGAGCGCGCAGCCCGACATCCACGAAGAGGAAGCGCTGGGGAAGGCGTACGACGCCCGCCTCATGCGGCGGCTTCTTCGATACCTCACAGCGTACTGGTGGCTGGTCGGGCTCGCTGTCCTGATCCTGGCCATGGCCTCGGCGATGGAGATCGTGGGACCCTGGCTGACCAAGGTGGCCCTTGACGACGCCATTCCCGAGGGCGACGGCAAACTCTTGTCCTTTCTTGCCTTGGGCTACCTGGGAGCGATGGCCTTCGGATTCCTCCTCCACTACACCCACCGGATCCTTACGGCCTGGCTGGGCCAGCGGATCATGTACGATCTCCGGATGGAGGTTTTCCACAAGCTCCAACGGCTGGACCTCAGCTATTACGACCGAAACCCTGTGGGCCGGCTCATCACTAGAATCACCAGCGACGTCGAGACGCTGAATGAGCTCTTCGCCTCAGGAATCGTCACGGTGTTCGGGGATGTGTTCACCCTGGTTTTCATCGTAGCCGCCATGCTGCAGATGGATTGGAAGCTGGCCCTGGTGGCTTTCAGCGTCATCCCCTTCGTGGCATGGACCGCCTTTGTTTTCCGAGCCCGGGTAAGAGAGGCCTACCGGGACATCCGCGTGCGCCTGGCTCGCATCAACTCCTTCCTCCACGAACGCTTCACCGGGATGCGGGTGATCCAGCTCTTCAACCGGGAGGAAAAGGACGCCCAGGAACATCACAAGGTGAACATGGACTATCTGGAGGCCCACCTCCGGTCCATCACCTACTATGCACTCTTCTTTCCGGTGATCGAGCTTTTCACGGCCATCGCCCTGGCCCTCATCCTCTGGAAGGGCGGCGCCTCCATCCTGGAGGGAGCGGTCACCGTGGGGGTGTTGACGGCTTTCCTTCAGTATGCTGGGAGGTTCTTCCGCCCCATCCAGGACCTCTCGGAGAAGTACAACCTTCTTCAGGGAGCCATGGCCTCCTCCGAGCGGATCTTCAAACTCCTGGACCAGGAGATCGAGATCCTGGATCCCGCGAACCCCATTCCCCTCCCCACCCCCACACGAGGAGAGATCGAGTTCAGGGACGTCTGGTTCGCCTACGGAGATGCGCACGAAGGTGATCCTGACTGGGTTCTGAAAGGCGTGAGCTTCAAGGTCGATTCGGCTGAGAAGATCGCCATCGTCGGTCACACCGGGGCGGGAAAGACCACCCTCGTCAACCTTCTCATGCGCTTCTATGAACCCCAGAAGGGAACCATCCTCCTGGACGGCATCCCGATTCGGGAGGCCAGCCTCCGGGAGCTGCGAGGCCGCATCGGCCTCGTCCTCCAGGACGTCTTCCTTTTCAGCCAGGATGTGGCCTACAACATCCGCCTTGGCTCCAAGAAGATCGGCGAAGCCCAGATACTCAAAGCCGCTCGCCGAGTTGGAGCCGACCGGGTCGTGAAACTCCTTCCGAAAGGGTACGACCAGCCCCTGGGGGAGCGGGGCTCCTCCCTGTCGGTGGGGGAGCGGCAGCTTCTCTCCTTCGCCCGAGCCCTGGCTTTCGATCCGAGCATCCTCATTCTGGATGAGGCCACGAGCTCGGTGGACTCGGAGATCGAAGCCCAGATCGAAAAGGCCACCGACGAGGTCATGAAGGGCAGGACCTCCCTGGTCATCGCCCACCGACTCTCGACGGTGCGTGGCGTGGATCGGATTCTGGTTTTTCACCACGGAGAGCTGAGGGAGACGGGCTCCCACCAGGAACTCCTGGATAAAGGTGGGCTCTACGCCCGGCTCCATGAGCTGCAGTTCGCCCCCGTGGGGAGGCAGGGAGCTACCGTAGCTCCTGTCTAGAAGCCTGATCGGGAAGGGGGGCGAGCCCCCCCCACCCCGCCCGTGTCAGGGAGCGGTACCGGGGGTAGGGTTTTCACCCCGGGACCTCCTCCCTGCGAAGGAAGGGCGAGGCCTGGAAGGAAGAGGGTATCCTCGGGCAGGACATCTTCTTCCGGTCCGATCTCTCCCAGGACCTCATATCGGTTGGAGATCGGCACTACCTCTCCCCCCACCAGCATGACCGGCTCCAACCAGGAGGGAAGCCCCCGCGCGGGGATGAGGGCCGATTCGGTGTACCGGCCCCCTGGATTCCAGAGGATCCACTCCTCCACCCCAGCATCGTAGGTAGCCTGGATCTGGGCACGGACTTCAGGGGCTCCATAGGGTGGCTGCCCCAGGGAAAAATCCTGAAGCCAGGGGCGAACGCTCCCAGCCCCCTCCACCAGTGCCGAACGGGAGACCGCATCTCGAAGGGCCCGACGAACGATCTCGTAGGGGAAGGCGTTCGGTTTTTCGTAGCCGAAGCTTCCCGACCAGTAGTGAGATGGGTAGACCATGGGAAGAGCTACATCCACCTGATCGATGAACGACTCCCATAACTGCCCGATGCCCACGTCTTTCCGGTAGGAGGTGGTGACTCCAAACACGTCGGCCGTGACCAGAGCCCCTTCCTGCCCCAGGACCTCTCGGGCATAACCCAGGAACGCTCGTATGGCTTCGGTTCTGGTCCGCCCGTTCGCGCCCGGGAATACCGACCGGGCCCGGAGGGCTTCGGGAGCGTCGGGGAACCTCACGTAGTCCCATTGGATCTCCGGGAACCCGGCCTTCACCACCTCCCGTGCCAGATCCACATGGTACTCCCAGACTCTCCGATCATGGAAGTTCAGCCAACTCACGCTGTCCTGATCCAACCAGACTCCTCCGGCCGAATCCTGAATCGCAAAGTCGGGCCGGACCTTCGTAAGGAGCGGATCCTTCGCAACCACGATGCGGGCAATGGGATAAATCCCGGCCTCTTTCAAACGGCGCAAGAGGCCGGGCAGGTCCCGAATCCGGATCTCCCCGGTCGCACCCACTTCCTTGGCCAGGGGCACCTCGGTGGTATGGCTGATGAACCCTGAAGCATCTTTGATGTCGATGACGAAGGAATTCAACTCCGTCCGCCGAGCCAGGGCGATCAACGCCTCCCTTCGCCGCGTCGATCCTGCGACCCAGGCATTCAGGTAGATCCCCCGGATGTTCTCAGGGCGTGGGAAGGCCTGGATGGGGATCGAGACAGCCTCCCCTTCCCCTGCAGCGGTTGGACCGAGCCCCTGGAGAGAGTCCAAGGCCGGGAAGGAACCCGGGGGTGGTAGGGAATCAGGGGTCGGCAGGGAATCGTAGATCCGGAGGGAGTCGGGAGGTTGATACGATCCAGAGGATAGTCCATCCGACTTACCGACATCGGTCTCGCCGGCATCCCCACCCCCACATC
>JAUXEE010000044.1 GCA_030618065.1 Gemmatimonadota bacterium | reverse complement strand
TTTCCTGGAGCTCTTTCGAAGAGCTCATGGCGGCTTTCGAAGCTCAACTGATGTATCTGATCGATGTGAAGGTTCGGGGTAACAACGTCATCGAACGCCTCTGGGCCGAGCACATCCCCACCCCTTTCCTTTCCCTCCTTATCGACGATTGCATCCAGACGGGGAAGGACTACCATGACGGTGGGGCACGCTACAACAGCTCCTACATCCAGGGAGTGGGGCTGGGAACCATTACCGACGCCCTCACCGCCCTCAAATACCATGTCTTTGAAAAAGAGGCCATTTCTCTGGCCGGCCTCCTGAAAGCCCTGGAATCCGATTTTCGAGAGAATGAGAAGCTCCGTCTCACACTCCTGGAGCGAACTCCCAAGTACGGGAATGACGAGGACTACGCCGACGGTGTCATGAGGGAGGTTTTCGAGGCTTATTTCAAGGCTATCGACGGCCGTCCCAACACCAAGGGTGGGAGCTATCGAATCAACCTCCTTCCCACCACGGTTCACATCTACTTCGGCTCAGTGGTCAACGCCTTGCCGGACGGTCGAAGGGCGGGGACGCCTCTCTCCGAGGGGATCTCGCCCGTCCAGGGCATGGACCGGAAAGGGCCCACCGCGGTTCTGAAGTCCGCGGCGAAGATGGACCATGTCCGAACCGGAGGTACGCTCCTGAACCAGAAGCTTTCCCCGGACCTTCTGGACAGTGAGCATGGACTGGAGAAGTGGGCCCATCTGGTCCGGAGCTACTTCAGGATGGATGGCCATCACATCCAATTCAACGTTGTGGATGCCGAGACTCTGAAGGCAGCGCAGGCGAACCCCCGGGAGTACCGGGACCTCATCGTGCGGGTGGCAGGGTACTCGGATTATTTCTGTGATCTGGGGAAGACGCTCCAGGACGAAATCATCCATCGGACAGAGCACGGGGAACTCTAACTGAGACATCATCGAATGCCTGATCAGAAAAATGAGCTCCTTCCCCAGGTGAAGTGGGGTTTGGTGATTCATGGAGGGGTCGGGGTCCTCCCCCGGCACGAGCTCACGCCTGAGCTGGAGGCGGACTACCTTCGAACTCTCACGGCCTCCCTGTCTGAAGGGTACCAGGCCATGAGCCGGGGTGGAACCGCCGTGGACGGGGTGGTAAAGGCCATCGAGGTGATGGAGGACTCCGTCATCTTCAACGCCGGGCGTGGATCCAACTTCACCTCGGACGGCGTGGTGTCCATGGACGCCTCCCTCATGGTTGGAGACACGCTGGAGGCCGGGGCGGTGGCGGGAATCAGCGACGTGCGGAATCCGATTCGGTTGGCTCGACACGTCATGGAGGAGTGCCCCCACGTCATGTTGGTCGGATCCGGGGCCGAGGCCTTCGCCAGGGAAGTGGGGCTGGAGGCAGAAGATTCCACCTACTTCTTTACCCAGCGCAGGTGGGATGACCTCCAGGCCGCCAAGGCCCGGGAAGCTGGGGGGGAAGCCCGACCCAACACGGTTGACGTGGAGGATGCCCGGGCCATTGCCGCCGGGGCTGAGCCCCTGACAGAGGAGGATCTGAAGCATCGTTCCGGAACCGTAGGGGCGGTGGCTCTGGACCGGGAAGGCCGTTTGGTGGCCGGCACCTCCACCGGCGGATCCGCAAACAAGAAGTGGGGGCGGATCGGTGACTCTCCGGTGATCGCTGCCGGGACCTACGCCGGATCCCACTGCGGCGTCTCCTGTACGGGTTGGGGGGAGTACTTCATTCGCCATGCGGTTGCCCACGACATCCAGGCGCGAATGGCCTATATGGGGCTGTCCCTCCGGGATGCCGCCCGACAGGTCGTCATGGAAAAGTTGGAGGAGCATCGAAAGGGATTGGGGGGAGTGGTGGCCATGGACCGGGAGGGGAAGATAGAGATGTCTTTCAACACTCGGGGAATGTATCGGGGGTGGGTAGACGAGGAGGGCCAAATCCGAGTTGCGATCTTCTGAGGCTGGTCTTATGGGAGAGGGGTGAGAGCCGGATTGACTTGCGAGTGCTCGGTCGTCCCGCTTCGCTCGGCTCGAGGGCCCCGGTCCGTGACAAAAGGGGACATGAGTTTGGGGCGGGATGTCCCGCAATGGGGCTCTGGTGAACTACTCCTCTCCTTCCCTGGATCCACCGGGTCCACTTCTCCCCAAAACCAGCTCCTCCACAACTACGGCCCAGACCATATGCCCCGTGATGTTCACGAAAGACCGGCACATATCTGGGATCCGATCGACGCCAAGGAGTATGGCCAAGCCCGCCAGGGGCACCCCCACCGCATCCAGGGCCGGAGCGAGGGTGACCACGGAGGCGCTGGGCACCGGAGCCACGGTCAACGCTACCAGGAACACGGCTATGAAGAGGGCCCCCAGGCCGGCAACGGGTAAGGGCACGTCGTAAAGGGAAGCCAAGAAGACTACAGATGCTGCCTGGAAGAGAGCGCTGCCGGCTTTGTTCAAAGCGGATAGGAGGGAGAGAATCAGTGGGTATGCCTCCCTGGAGAGCTTCAGATTGTCTTCGGCTTCCTCCAACATCACGGGCAGGGATGCCAAAGAACTAGTGGTTCCGGAGCCGATGGCTGAGGTTCCCAGGGTGCTCTTGTGGAAGAAGACGGGGTCCATCTTCCCGAGGAAACGTACGGCGGGCAGATAAATCACCGTCCACTGAATGACCAGGCAGACGATGACCGTGACGACAAAGACGGCCAGGCTCTGAATCATGGCCCAACCCGTCTCAGCGGTCAGGGGCGCCGCCAGAGCGAATACCCCCAGGGGGGCCGTCCACAGAATCCAATGGACCAATCGGGTCAAAGCTGCGGATATCGTCTCGGCCAGATCGAACAACCCCTTCTTTGCCTCGGCGGCCAAGGGGATGGTGGCGGTGGCAAAGAGCACCGTGAACACGAGAAGAGAGAGGAGGGATCCGTCGGCCGCTGCCTCGAAAGGATTCTGAGGGATCAAGCCGACCAGGAAATCCACGAGACCCGGGAGCTCAGGGGCCACCGTTTCTTCCCTGATCGGGAGAGCATCCACCGGGAAGAGGCGGAGCCCGAGTTTCATTCCGAAAACCCCCAGGAGGATTGCCGGTACGTAGCTGAGCCACACCAAACCCAGAGAGTACCCGCCGAGTTTTCCGAGCTTCTTGTAGTCACCCAGACGCCCGATGGCCAGGAAGACGATCACCACCACCAAGGGGATCACCACCATTCTGATGGCGTTTACGAACAGGGTGCCAAGGGGGCGGAAGGCGGTCGCGATCCTGATGAGAGCGTCCGAACCTGTTACTGCTGCCAGGAGCCCGAGGGTGAGGCCGGCCAGGAGCCCCAGGGCGATGGCCAGGTGGTTGACGCTTTCGGTCGTTTTGGATTGGGTCACGTCCAGCCTCCGAGTAGGATGACTCGCTGAGAAATCTTGCCAAAGGTATGGGAGTCAGAGAGGCGGCGCAGGTTCCCCCCCCGGAGCCTCCGGCGTACGATCCACCTCCATGCGTGGATGAGAATCCACCTTGCGGAGATCCCCAAGCATGGCACAGGCCTTGCCGCATCGATGGTGGTTCGCCAGGTTGTGCCGGCGAAAAAGGAGAGAGCAGAGGGGGAAGGGTCCCACCCGTACCTCAGCTCAGTGACTTGGGCGCTTTCCCGTTGCCCGGGGATCGAAGGAAAGGGCAATGAGAGGTAAACGACATAGAACTGAGGAGTGGCCCTGCACTCGGGGGCCCTCTCCCGATGGACGAAAAACAAGCCATTGTGCCCCCGTTCCGGGGACGAGCCGCTCCTCCCGCTTCAGGTTGGGAGAATCGGTTTTCTATTTTTCTGAAGGGAACTTGACCCAAACGCCACCGTGGCTTACCCGGGGCGTGACCTCCGTATAGGGAGAATGAAATGAGCGAGTACGTTGGCAGGCTGATGGAGGCGGTAAAGGCGAAGGATCCTGCGCAGCCTGAGTTCCACCAGGCGGTGGAGGAAGTTGCCGAGTCCGTCGAGGTCGTTCTGGACAAGCACCCCATCTATCGTCAGAGCAAGATTCTCGAGCGGATCATCGAGCCCGAGAGGGTGATCCTCTTCCGGGTTCCCTGGGTGGACGACCAGGGAATGGTCCAGGTGAACCGGGGCTTCCGGATCGAGATGAATAGCGCCATCGGACCCTACAAGGGGGGCCTGCGCTTCCACCCCTCCGTGAACCTGGGAATTCTCAAGTTCCTGGCTTTCGAGCAGGTATTCAAGAACGCCCTCACCACCCTCCCCATGGGTGGTGGGAAGGGCGGATCGGACTTCGATCCCAAGGGCAAGAGTGACAATGAGGTCATGCGCTTCACCCAGAGCTTCATGGCCGAGCTCTTCCGGCACATCGGTCCCAACACCGACATCCCCGCCGGGGACATCGGCGTGGGCGGCCGGGAAGTCGGCTTCCTCTTCGGGATGTACAAAAAGCTCCGGAACGAGTTCACCGGCGTCCTGACCGGCAAGGGGATCAACTGGGGTGGCTCCCTCATTCGTCCCGAGGCCACCGGCTACGGCGCGGTGTACTTCGCCGCTGAGATGTTGAATACCCGTGGTGAAACTCTGGAAGGGAAGACGTGCATCGTCTCCGGTTCCGGGAATGTAGCCCAGTTCACGGCCGAGAAGATCCTGGATCTGGGCGGGAAGGTCGTCACCTTCTCCGACTCCGGTGGTCACATCTTCGACGAGGAGGGCCTGGACCGGGAGAAGCTGGCCTTTGTCATGGACCTCAAGAACAATCGTCGCGGCCGTATCAGCGAGTATGCCGAAAAGTATCCCAACGCCGTCTACACGCCGACGGATGCAAACCTCGACTACAACCCGCTCTGGGATCACAAGGCTGACTGCGCCTTTCCCAGCGCCACCCAGAACGAGGTCAATGCCAGGGACGCACAGAACCTGGTGAACCAGAGTGTCTACGTGATCTCCGAGGGCGCCAACATGCCCACCGTCCCCGAGGGCGTCGAGATCTTCATGAGCAACGACGTTCTCTATGGGCTGGGCAAGGCTGCCAACGCTGGTGGCGTGGCTGTTTCGGGCCTGGAGGTGTCACAGAACTCCCTGCGTCTTTCTTGGACGCGGGAGGAAGTGGACCAACGTCTCCAAGGGATCATGAAGAGCATCCATAGCCAGTGCCTGGAGGCTGCCGAGGCCTACGGAAAACCCGGAAACTACATCTATGGAGCCAACATCGCCGGCTTCCTGAAGGTCGCCGACGCCATGCTGGACCTGGGCGTGGTTTGACCCCGAAGGCCGCTCCGGGGGCAGGTTCACCCGGGGCTCGTGAGAAAAAGGGGGGCGCGCTTCGGCGCGCCCCCCTGTTATTTTTGACTCATACCTTCTCGGGGGGTGAACAGCTTCTGACCCTCGTCCCTTCCAAAACAGGAAAATCATGGCCGTCCCGACTCGATCTGGTTTCACGGAGGGAAACGGTGGCCGCGCAGGGAGTCTCCAGGATCTCATGCGCTTCAGGGTTCAAAACATCCTCTTCGTGTCGAGCCTTTATGAGTCCTTCATCATGTCGGAGGACGGTCAGCTCAATGAGCTTATCCTGAGCAAGTTCCTGGATCTGAATCTCAGCCACGCTCCCAATTTGTCACGGGTTTCAAGTGGCTCAGAGGCCCTGGCCCTCGCCAAAGAGCGGTCCTTCGACGTCATTATCACCAGCCTCCAACTGGGGGATATGAATGCGGCCCAGTTGGCCCGGCGGGTGCGAAGCGCCGGGCTGGATCTGCCCGTCCTCGTGCTGGCGTATGACCATCGGGAGCTGAAGGAATTCGAAGGCAGGCACGGGTTTTCCGAGTTGGAACAGGTATTCGTCTGGCAGGGGGATGCTCGAATCCTCCTGGCCATGGTGAAGCTGTGGGAAGACAAGGTGAACGTGGAGTTCGACTCCAGCCTCGGTGTGCCCGTCCTCCTGATGGTGGAGGACAGCGTCCGGTTCTACTCCTCCTTTCTTCCTATGATCTATTCGGAGGTCATGAAGCTGTCCCAAAGCATCTTTTCGGAGGGGGTAAACCTTTACCAGCGGCTCCTTCGGATGCGAGCCCGGCCCAAAATCCTCTTGGCCACCACCTTCGATGAGGCCTGGTCCTATTTCAACACCTACGGCTCCAATGTCATGGGGGTCATCTCCGACATTCAGTTCCCCCGTGAGGAGGGTGGTAAGGTTTCCCCCTCAGCAGGGCTGGAACTGGCCCAGCGAATAAGGGAAGCCCGGCCCGATATCCCCATTCTCCTCCAGTCCAGCAATCCGGAGTTCAAAGAAACTGCCGAATCGGTGGCGTCCGGTTTCCTTCTCAAGGGCTCCCCGGTGATGCTGGACGAGATCCGCCGGTACCTCACGGATCACTCCTTCTTCGGGGACTTCGTGTTCCGTATGGGCCCAAACGGGGAGGAGGTGGACCGGGCCGCCGACCTCCGTTCCCTGTTGGAGAAGCTGGAGACGGTTCCGACTGAGAGCATTGGATTCCACGGAGCCAGACACGATTTCTCCAGCTGGCTTCGAGCCCGGGGGGAGTTCGCCCTGGCGTACCGCCTCCGGCCCAGGCAAGTGTCCGATTACGAATCGCTGGAGGATCTGCGGGAGGACCTGATTCGATCCATCGGAGCCTACCGGAGGGAACAGAGTCGGAGCACGGTGGCGGACTATGATCCGGACGTCCTTTCCTACGCCGGGGGGATCATGCGGATCGGTGGGGGCTCCATCGGGGGGAAGGGCAGGGGGTTGGCCTTCGCCACCCGCTTGGTGGACGGGTTTCACCTGGAGGATCGCTTCCCTGGTGTACGCATCTTCGTACCTCCCGCGGTGATCCTGGGGACCGACGTCTTCAATGAGTTTCTGGACGGAAACGAACTTCGCTCCCTGTCCCTCCGATCCGAGGACGAGAGCGAGCTGGGGCACCGTTTCGCCGAGGCACGCTTCCCGTGGGCAGCTCGGCAGCAGCTGGCGTCCTTCCTCTTCGCCAGCTCTCACCCCCTGGCCGTCCGCTCCTCGAGTCTTCTGGAGGACTCACCGTATCAGCCCTTCGCCGGCATCTTCGAAACCCTCATGCTCCCCAACGATCATCCGGATCCGGCGGTCCGGCTCGAGGAGTTGATTCAGGCCATCAAAGCGGTCTATGCATCCACCTTCTCCCGGAACAGCAAAACTTTCCTCAAGGCGACGCCCTATCGCCTCGAGGAGGAGGCCATGGCCGTCATTGTCCAGAAATTGGTGGGGCAAAACCGGGATGGTCTTTTCTTTCCCGATCTTTCGGGGGTGGCCCGCTCCTTCAACTACTATCCCACCCCTCCCATGACCTCGGGGGACGGAATCGCGGCGGTGGCACTGGGGTTGGGGAAAACGGTGGTGGAGGGCTCTCCATGTTTCCGTTTCTGCCCCACCTATCCCCGTCACAACGTGGAATTCTCCACGGTTGAAGACATGGTGAACAACTCCCAACGGGAGTTTTGGGCACTTCGCATGGGGACCAGCCAGGAGGTGCCGACCGGGCAAGAGGATGGGCGGCTGACTCGGGCTCCCCTGAGCGTGGCGGAGGAGTACGGGGTTTTGAAATGGGTCGGGTCGACCTTCTCACCTCAGAACAACGTGGTTTACGACGGCCTTTCCCGGGACGGGATACGCCTGGTGAGCATGGCCCCGATCCTCAAGCTGGACCTCTTCCCCTTGGCGGAGATTCTGAAGGAACTCCTGGAGGTAGGGGCTTCGGGAACCAGTTCTCCTGTGGAAATCGAGTTCGCCGTGAACCTCAACACACCGCCGGATCAACCCAAGGAGTTCGCCTTCCTACAGTTGCGACCCCTATCGGTGACCCGAGAACTGGATGCAGTCGAGCTGGAGGATGTTTCCAAGGCCGGATTGATTTGTGAGAGCCCGTCGGCCTTGGGGCACGGCCACCTGGATGAGATTTACGACATGATCGTGGTGGACAAGAACAGCTTCGACCGAGCCCGTAGTCAGGAATGTGCCGTCGCCGTTTCCCAGTTCAACCGTGGGCTGACCCAGGCAGATCGTCCCTACATCCTCGTGGGTGTTGGCCGGTGGGGTTCCACCCACTCCTGGCTAGGTATCCCCGTTCGCTGGGCTGACATTTCCGGAGCTCAGGTGATCGTCGAGGCCGGCTTCAAGGACTTCCGGGTCACTCCCTCCCAGGGGACCCACTTCTTCCAGAACCTGACTTCCCTGAACATCGGGTTTTTCACCGTGAACCAGGAGATGGGAGAGGGATTTGTGGATTGGGATTGGCTGACGAATCAGGAGGCATTGGACGAGATCGGATGTGTACGCCACATCCGATTCGACGATCCCGTCGTAGTCACCATGAATGGGACCATCCAGAGGGGGATCATACGGAAGCCGTAAAGCCCTACCCGGCTTCCTCGCACCATTCCCGGGCATTTTGGAAGATCTTGAGCCAGGGGGAGGCCGTGGTCTTACCCTTCCACTCCTCTGGGATCCAGCCCCATTGCCAGCTCAGGAACGACCGTTCTGGATGGGGCATGATGGCGAGATGCCGACCGTCAGAGGAAGTCAATGCGGCGATCCCATGGGGAGACCCGTTGGGGTTCAGGGGGTACTGGGTCGTGGGGTCTCCTTTATCGTCTACGAACCGAACCGGGGCTAGCCCCTGAGCCAGAACACGATCCTGAATTTCGGGATCGGGGAAATAAGCTCTGCCCTCTCCGTGGGCCACCCAGATGCCCAACGTCGCCCCGGCCATACCTCGGAGCATGATGGCCGGACTCTCCAGGATCCCTACCGTGGTGAATCGGGACTCGAAGCGGCCCGAGGGATTCTGGATGAACCTGGGTTGTGCCTGAGTTCGGATTCCGGTCCAGGGGACCCAGCCCAGGAGGGCCGAGAGCTGGCAACCGTTGCAGATGCCGATGCTGAAGGTGTCCTCCCGGTCATGAAACTCCTGGAACTGTTCCAGGATGCCTTGATTGAACCGGATTACTCCCGCCCACCCTTTGGCCGAGTCCAGGACGTCGGCGTAGGCGAACCCCCCTGGGAAGCCCAGGCCCTGGAAGGAGTCCAGACGAATTCGGCCGGTCAGAAGGTCCGACATGGAGACGTCCCAAACCTCGAACCCGGCCAGATGGAAGGCGGAGCTCATCTCCCTGTCGGAGTTGCTCCCCTCCTCCCGGACCACCGCGACCTTTGGCTTGGCCAGGCGGTCGAGAATCTCCGGATCGGTGTGGGCGACCTCGTAGGGGACCCGGAATTCCGGACCGGTTCGGGCTTTAAGACCCCTTCGTTCCTCCTCGACGTGATCGGGATCGGCCTGGAGACGATCCAGTTGATAGCTGGTTTCCTCCCAGATGTCCCTGAGCTCCGGCATGCTCTCGTCCAGAACCTTCAGTCCACCGGCCGTGATTCGGATTCTGGGTTCGGA
>JAUXEE010000072.1 GCA_030618065.1 Gemmatimonadota bacterium | reverse complement strand
GTGTATCCCTTGTATTCAATCATCGCCTTGTCACTTCCTTTCCGGGTTACTCAAGGTGCCCGAGTTCGTCCAGGAAACTCCGAATTCGCTTCACCAAACCCCGTCCGCATTCTTTTCTGGGGTGAGGCCGGTCCACCGTCAGCTTCCGCTCACCCAGAACGAGGGTGACGGTTGACCCCGAGCCCTCTTAGACCTCAGCTCCGAGACTCCCGAGCAAGGCTTTCACCCTTTTCCAGGCCAGGCCGCCATTTAGCCGGTGAGTCTGGTTGAGGGTATCGGCGTGTTTGGGCATGGTATCATATTATGGTACCAACAGGCTTTGATCAAGATAGATCAACCAAGTGAGGCGATCCGCTAGATCTGTCCCAAAGGGGCATGGAAGCGCCCTGATACACCTGGAAGACTTGAAGGGAATTCGGAGCCATCGGTCGGTCTCTTGAGGTTGATCAATGGTTCCGCATGTGGTACCATTCTCTTCGTTCGGGGACATGTGTGGATCGATGCGGCCGACTTCTAAGGAGAGCGCAGGCCAACCCCCGCGGGTTGAGGTTCCTGTCTGCCTTGGAGGAACTGGGTGTCCTATGAAGGAGAGTGATATGCCGAACTATAGCATGCGTGTGGAGTGGAGCCCGGAGGACCAGGTCTACCTGGCTTCATGTCCAGAACTGGGCGGTCTCTCCGCCCACGGAGCCACCCCCCAAGAGGCCGTAGTCGAGCTTTCCGAAGCTGCGCAGTTGGCTATCGATACCTATGAGGAAGAAGGCTGGATACTACCCGAGGTCCGAGCGGCACGACGGTACAGCGGTCAGTTCCGCGTCCGCCTCCCTGAATCCTTACACGCATGGCTGGCAGGCAGTGCGGACCGTGAGGGCATGTCCTTGAATACCTTCGTCGTGGCCAAGCTCTCTGAGGTTCAGGGAAGGCTAAGTCCCGCGCGGTCTACCTCAGACCCCGGCAAAGGCCGTTTGGCTAGAGCCGTAAAATAACCGCCCCTGGATACGGACCGTGCGGCCGTAGAGCTGGCAGAAGGCCGCGTGTGCCAGCGTTACATCCACTGCCAAATCCTCTTGAAACTCCCGGCGTGTCGATCAGGACGTCCTCGCATGGTTCAGGAGCCAGGGCCCCAGGTACCAAACCCGTGTGAATGCGGTGCTGTGCTCCTAAAAGTCAATCCCGGGTCGGGTCCAGTCCCAGCTCCTCCCACATCCAGGAGATGTCGTAGGAGATCCCCCTCGCCCGTTCCTGCCGGGCCTCGGCATGCTCGATATCGCGGATCAGGTCCGCCACCTTCACCCGCCCTTCCTTCCCCGCCACAGCTTCCCGGGGGGTCTTCCCCCCCAGGGCGGGAATGGGTACGTCAGGCCACTCCCGGTAATGCTGATCCATGAATTGGCGGGAGATCTCCGCCTCCACCTCGGAAGGGATCGCCGGAGTCTCCTCCTGGCCGGAGTTGGGGGACCCCTCTTTCCTCTCCGCCATCGCCGCCCACGGATCCTGGACGCTGTCCCCCCTATGGGTGACGGCGCCGCCCAGATGTTCTTCCAGAAGGGATTTCCCCCGGGCCAACCGGTCTTCCGACATACACTCCAGGAACAACCCGTCGCCCTTCACCTCCACCGACCCCAAGCTGCGGATTCCTTCGTCCATCGGCTCTACCCATCGGAACCGGGTTCCTGACGCGTCCTCCGCTTCCAGCCCCGGGACCGCTCCGAGCTTCGCCGCCAAACCATCCTCTTCCTCTACCCCATAGTGGGCTCGGCAGAACATGAAAGGCTCTCCATCCCCAGTGACGAGCTGTGGCAGGGGAGCGTCCAGGCTCTTTCGGGCCAGGCGGTAGATGAACTCTCCCCTCTCCTTGAGGAACGCCTCCTGGGAGGCGCCGGAGCGGACCGCCCGGAAACGGATGTACTCCTCTTCCATCTCCTCCAGGAGGTTCCTTTTTTCACGGGGCGGGAAGGGGATGATTCCACCGGTGAGACGCACGGCCCCGTCCATCTCCATGAGCCGGGCTCCGATGAGATCCCATCGGACGAGCTGCCTCGTGGCGGAACGCTCCCGAACCTCGACCGTGGACCCGAGGAAGAGGTCCTTCATGGTGAACCCCTCCTCGGGGCGGACCTCCTCGATGCGATAGAGGCTCATGAAGGTCGAAGCCGAGCGCTCCAAAAGCTCCCGGGACAACGCTCCCAACATCCGGCCCCTCCGCTTCAGGAAGGTTTCCAGATGGGTTCGCCCGCCCCCGCCACGGAAATCGAAGACGAGCCACTCGAAAAAGGTATCGATGGCCCACGGCGGGTCCATGCGGGAAATGGCCGAGGCGATGGAGAGGCCTTTGAACCCCGGACCCAGGTACCGCACGAGCGCCTTCTCCTCGCCGGAGCTGGTCATGGAGTTTCTCGCCGCTTGGAGAAGCTCCGAGAAAAGGCGGTCGTGAAGGCGGGCCTCTGGGCCCCGGAGATCCTCTTCCTCCTCGTCAGGGCCGCCGGGAGCAGGCGCCGGCGGCAGATCCATCAATCGGAGGTTCGCCGGCGATGCCTTCCCACAGCACTTCTTGAATTTTTTTCCGCTCCCGCAAGGACATGGATCGTTCCGCCCGGGCTGGGGCATCTTCTGCTCGGGTGGGGACGGAGGCGACAACAGCCCCTCCGGATCTCCGAATCGGTCAGCCAACTCTCCCGCCTTGGCCAGGAGGAGAGCCCGGCCGGCGCCCACCTCCGTCACATTCTGCTCCACCAACCAGGTGCAGGTTCGAATAACAATTGCCCGGTCGTCCCTCTCTGCCTGGAGAGCCTCCAGGTCCTCGGGCTCTACGGGTTCCTCCAGATCATCCTCCAGGCAGAGAGCTTCGTCCTCCAGCCCCGCAAGGAGCTCGAAGAGGTCTTCCTCCCCGAACTCGTCCAGCGCATCCCCCAGAGCCCGGTGCTGGAGCAGCGCCAATCCGGCCGCTTCTTCGGAACAGGCTGCAAGACCGGTGTACTCCTCTAAGAGTTCTCCGCAGTCCTCACATACCTCCGGCCCGCCCGCGAATGGTTCGGCGAGGATCTCTTCGAGGGTCCGTACCGGCCCGCTGCGTAGCTGACCCAAGCTCTCCCCCTCACCATGCACGATGGCGGCGATCCCGAGGGGACCGGGGGCGAAGGCGCCGAGCCTCGGTATAACCCGGTACCGGGGCCTCCAATCTCTCCTGAAATCGAAAGACACCTCTCCGTCAGCATGCAGAAAGCGAAGGCTATCCTCCACGTCCACCCGCTGCCAAGCCGGGCATCTATCCAGAGCCCGTAGGATGGAAGGGACGGCCTCCTTCAGCCCATGGTCAGCAACCGCACCCGCTACCACATTGGAGAGATCCGGGTCCTCCTCCAGCGCCTCGACCAGGAACCGAAAGGTCTCCTCTCCAGGAATCCACCCGAGGGCTCCATAGGCGAACAACCGCCGTTGGAGGTCTTCTTCCCGGGCGATGCGGAAGAGAGCTGGGACGGCTGGTGACCCGATCTTCGCCAGCGCCTCGGCAGCGGCCACGGAGAGCAGCTCCAGGTCGGGTCGCCCAAGCCATTTCGTGAGGGGTTCGACGGCATCCGGGTGCCCGATCTCCCCCAGCAGCACCAATAGGGGGAGGGGATCCCGTTCCTCGTCGTCCTCCCAGCGTTCCAGGGCGGAAAGGAGGGCGGGCACGGCCTCCTCCCCGAAAGCCAGGATCCTCTCCATTTCCCACACCGGGAGGATGATCGCGGAAGGCGGGAGTCCCTCGAGGAGAGCCTCTACCTCCATTGTCCCTTGATCAGATGAACACATTTCCGTTAACCCGTCCTTGTTTCCGAGTGTCTTCTGTGGGTCCCGGCGCAAGGAAGGCGGCCGGACCGGGAACCGCGTTCAGAAGAAAGGTGAAAGGTATCCCATTGGGCGGTGCGGGTGAAAGTCGGGTGAAAGAGAGGGCCGTGGGTCGACATCCGCCGAACGTCATCCAAATTGCAACCCACCATAATCCCCTGGGATCATCCCTTTCCCCAAAGGATTGTTGTTGCTACTTTTGTTATAACATCTCCGGAGGATTTGGTTATGCCTAAAGAAACCACCATACGCGCCATCGGAAACTCGGCCGGCACCACCATCCCCAAGCCCATGCTCGAGCGCTATCGCTTGGCTGAAGGGGACCGTGTGCATCTAGTGGAAACCGATGAGGGGATCCTTATCACCCCTTTCGATCCCCTCTTCTCCGAGGCCATGGAGATCTACGCCGAGGGAGCGAAGGAGTACAGAAACGCCATGCGTGAGCTAGCCAAGTGAACGAACCCCGCTGGCTCAGCCGATCCGTCGTCTCGGCCATCCACACCGACCAGATGAACTTCCACGGCGGATCGTATGGCCTGCGAGATCCTGGCCTCCTTCAGTCGGCGATGGACCGCCCTCGCAACCGTTTCGTTTACGAACCCGACTCCGATCTTTGCTCCCTCGCGTCCGCCTACGGATTCGCCCTGGCGAACAACCATCCCTTCATAGATGGAAACAAGCGTGTGGCCTTCCAAGCCATGTACGTCTTTCTCGGCCTGAACGGCCTCCGAATCCAAGCACAGGAGGAAGAGGTCGTGTCTCTCATGCTCGCCGTCGCTGGCGGCTCCGTCAGTGAGGCTCAACTCACCTCTTGGCTTCGAGCCAAAACCGTTCCTCGGTAAAATCCCGCCGCCAGGATCCACATCCAGATCGTGCTGATTTGGCGCGTCTCCGCGAGATGAGCGATGCAGAGATCGATGCTAGTTCCCCTCCGGAGCTATCTGATCTCCCCGACGATTTCTGGGACGACGCCGAGGTCGTCTTGCCTCCCTCGAAGGAAGCCATTTCAATGCGCGTCGATCAGGACGTCCTCGAATGGTTCAGGAGCCAGGGCCCCAGGTACCAAACCCGTATGAACGCGGTGCTGCGCTCTTACATGACAATCACGAAAGGCCGGAGTCACTGACAAGCCAAGCGAGGGAATGATAGCTACATCCACTTTCTTGCACCCCTCACTCAGGAGGAATTGGCCAAACGACTCTCCGCAGTGTTCCCTGATGGAGTGGTGGAGATCAATCAGTTCGAGTCCGGCCCGGTTAGAGGGGCTTTTCCCGGGTTCGGACCCAGGCAGCACGCCGACGCCATGGAAAAGGGCTCGTTTTCTCCGTACTTCCTCGCCTTCGCCGATCCAACACATCCGATTCCTCACAGAACCAACTCCGAAACGGGAACAGATCATGGTCGGGAAACACGCCTTCAATCTGATGATGATTGTCCTCCTCCTGTCTCCAACCACCGGGGCGTATGCCCAGGATCGGGGGACGGAGAGCTACTTCGACCACTTGCAGTGGCGGCACATAGGGCCAGCAGTGTTCGGTGGACGCATACCGGACGTCGAGGCGGTCCCCGACAATCCTGCCGTCATGTATGTCGCCGGCTCCACCGGGGGAATCTTCAAGACGACCAACAACGGGGTGACCTGGACCCCCATCTTCGATGACGCGGGTCAGACCCTCTCCATCGGGGACATGGCGATTGCTCCCTCGGACCCGCTGATCATCTGGGTCGGCACCGGCGAGGCGAACGGGGAGCAGCAGGCCGCGTCGTTGGGTGACGGGGTCTACAGGTCCCTGGACGGCGGCGAAAGCTGGGAGAACATGGGGCTCCGGGACACCCGCTCCATTCACCGCATCGCCATCCACCCCGAGAACCCCGACATCGTCTTCGTCGCCGCCCCGGGTCATCGGTGGGGCCCCAACGAGGAGCGGGGCCTCTTCCGGACCCGGGACGGGGGACGGAGCTGGGAGAAGGTGCTCTACATCGATGAGAACACGGGCATCACCGAAGTCGCCATGGAGGACAACGGTCGCGTCATGTACGCCGCGGCGTGGCAGAGGAGACGCCACGCCTGGGGCAATCTCACCGGCGGTCCGCTCTCGGGCCTCTACCGGTCCATGGACGGGGGCTCGACCTGGGAGAAGCTCGGGGGAGGACTTCCCGAGGGTGTTCTGGGCAAAATCGCTATCGCCATCGCCAAGGGCAGCCCGAATGTGGTCTACGCTGCCATCGGCGACAGGGAGGGGGGTCTCTATCGATCCGAGGACCGCGGAACGACCTGGCTCCGGGTCAACGATCTCCGGACCGCGTACTGGTACGGCAATATCTACGTCGATCCGGTGAACGAGAACAAGGTCTGGGTCATGGGAACCCAGCTCGACGTGTCCATCGACGGTGGCAAGACCTTCGAGAACGATTGGACGGCCCGGGACATCCACGTCGATCACCACGCCATGTGGATCAATCCGAGGAACCCCGATCACATGCTCATGGGCAACGACGGCGGCTTCTACCTCACCTATGACGGGGCCCGGAGCTGGAGCTTCCTCAACAACATTCCCATCTCTCAGTATTACGTCATGGCCATCGACAACCGGGATCCCTACCACATCTACGGGGGGCTTCAGGACAACGGAACGTGGGGGATCCCGTCCAGGACCTACTCGAGGGTGGGGATCCTCAACGAAGACGTGGTGAACGTGGGTGGGGGGGACGGCTTCGCGCCTGCCATCGATCCCCGGGACTTCAACGTCCTGTACACCGAGTCCCAGTACGGAGCCCTGAGAAGGGTCGATCTGGTGACGGGCGCGTCCTCCGGCATCAAGCCGTCCCCGGAAGACACCACGGAGAGCTACCGGTTCAACTGGAACAGCCCCGTCCTGATCTCCCCCCACAACCCGGACGTCCTCTACTTCGGCGGCAACAAGCTGTTCAAGACCACGGACCAGGGCGAGAGCTGGGAGGCCATCAGCCAGGACCTCACCAAGAACGAGACCCCCTCCGAATGGGAGATCATGGGGCTGAAGCCCTCCTTGCGCGCCTACAACACACTGACCGCCATCGCCGAGTCACCTCTTCAGGAGGGGTTGATCTACGTCGGCGCCGACGACGGCAGTGTGCACCGGACCACCGACGGCGGCGTAACGTGGGAGCCCCTCTCGGACAAGTTCGACCTCGAGGGCGAGGGGAGGTTCGCCACGAAGATTCACGCCTCCTCCACGAACCCGGCCACCGCCTACATCGCCTTTTCCGGACATTACCACGACGATTACCGGCCTCATCTCTTCAGGACCACCGACGCCGGTGAGAGCTGGAGGCGCATCACGGGGGACATGCCGGCCGAGGCGGTGGTCATGGCCATGGTGGAGCACCCCGAGAACTCGAGTCTCCTGTTCGCCGGAATCCACAACGGACTGATGGTCTCGGTGGACGGCGGAGAGCAGTGGACCCGGGCCGGCGGCGACCTCCCTCCCGTCTCGGTGAACGACATCGAGATCAAGTACGGTGACATCGTCCTCGCCACCTACGGACGTGGCATCTTGATCCTGGACGACATCGCCTTCCTGGAGCAGTCGACCGAGGAGACCCTGGCCGAGGAAGCGTACCTGTTCCCGGTCCGGGATGCGGAGCAGTACTACCAAAACAACCGGGGCATGTCCAACAAGGCGGCCCGATTCGCCGGACCGAACCCAGACTATGGGGCCCTGATCACCTACTACCTCAAAGATCCGCCTCCTCCCACTGACCCCTCGGACGAAGACCAAGCTTCCGAGACGCCGGAGGTGGCCATCCAGATTCTCGATGAAGACGGCACGGTCATTCGGGAGCTGGCCGGCCCCGACAGGCGTGGTTTCAACCGCATCCCCTGGGATCTGCGGATGACGCCCGACAGCACCGAGGCTCCCCCCCCCGAGGGAAGACGACGTGGTCCGCAGCTTGTGAACGTCGATCCCGGTGAGTACACGGTGAAGTTGACGGCTCGGGGCCTGGAATTGGTTCGAACCGTGATGGTGGTCCCCGACAAACGACGGAGGGTACAGTGAAGAGCTTGATCCTCACCGCAGTCCTGGCCATGGCCCTCGGCGCTCCTTTGGGAAGAGGCTGGGCCCAGACTACCGGCGATACAGGGCTGCCCCCCGGATGGGAGATGTCCAGGGCAGGCGACATCGAAGGGGTGCTGCCCCTTCGAGAACGCGCCCAGCTTTATAACGAGATCCTCCAATGGCGCCTGGACAACATCCTGCCTGC
>JAUXEE010000331.1 GCA_030618065.1 Gemmatimonadota bacterium | reverse complement strand
CTTCCCGCAACGGGTCCTCTTCGACCGGATCGGCGCCCGGAACTTCGTCCTGGAGACGGATCCCTGGGGCAACTTCATCATGACGGGCTACGATTTCGGGAGTGCCTGGGACTGGGCCCGCTTCGGTCTTCTCCACCTATGGGACGGGGTGTGGGAAGGGGAGAGGATCCTTCCGGAGGGGTGGTCCGAGTTTGTGAGCACCCCGGCTCCCGGAGCCAGGCGCCAGCAGTACGGGGGGCTTTTCTGGTTGAATCGCAACGGCGGGCTCTCTCGAGTCCCGTTGGATGCCTACTGGGCGTCCGGTTTCATGGGTCAAATCACCATGATCATCCCATCCCGGGACATGGTGGTGGTTCGTTTGGGGCCGAGCCCGGGAGGCTCCAACCTGTACATCAACGAGGTCATTGGGAGGGTGTTGGACAGCTTTGAATCCTCCTCTACCACCCTTTCCAGTCTCGCCGGCTCTATCCGATCCGAAACGCCATGGACAGGCCGATAATCGCCAAAGCCACGCCGACAAAGAGATATTTCGCCACTGGCTCCCACCAGGGGCCGACCGGTTTTTCGGAACCGATGTTGACCTCGGCCCGGGCCGTTTTGATTCCCAGGACCCAGAAGAAGAGGATCCCAGCTATCGCCGCTCCTACCGGAACCAGGTACACCGTGATGATGTCGACGAACCGGTCGAAGGCATTTTGGTTCACCGCCAGGGGAATTCCGCACAAGAAAGCCACGACCGCGGTGAGGAGAACGCTGGTCCTTCTGCTCCACGAGAATTGATCCATGGCGGCCTCCACTACGGCCTCTTTGATGGCCAAGAGAGACGAGACGGCGGCGAAGAGCACTCCAAGAAAGAAGAGGATGGCGACGAACTGTCCGCCAGGCATGTTCTGGAACACGCTCACCAGGGTGATGAAGAGGAGGGCAGGCCCTGCCGCCGGGTCGATCCCGTAGGCGAAGGTGGCGGGCATGATGATGAGAGCGGCCATGATAGCCATCCCGGTGTCCAGGGTCACGGTACTCAAGGCCGCGTTGGGAATATCGAAGTCCTTCTTCAGGTAGCTCCCATAGACCAGCATTCCTGCCCCGGTGAGGGAGACGGAGAAGAAGGCCTGTCCAAGGGCCATACCCCAGGTGATGGGCTTGAGCAGATAGGACCAATCCGGGACGAAGAGATACCGGATTCCCGCCATGGACCCGGGGAGGGTGACGGAGCGGATAAGCAAAATCAGAAGAAGGCCCAGAAGGAGGGGCATCATCACCTTTGTGGCCCGCTCGATCCCCTTCGAGATGCCGAAGACCAGGATGCCTCCTGTGATGATCACAGCGAGAAACTGCCAACCGATGCTCTCCGGTTGCCCCGAGAGTTGGGTGAAATAGCTTTCGGAGGGTCCCGCATCGAGGAATGCCCCGGTGAGGGAGGACACGAAGTATCGGAGGACCCACCCGGTGACGATGAGATAGAAAACAAGAACGCCAAGGAGTACTAGAACCGGGTATGCACCCAGAAGGCGTCCGAATCCCAGCCCCCGTTCCCGCATAGCCTTGTCATAAGCTCCCACAGCCCCCTTGCCGGCCCACCTCCCGAAGGCGAACTCACCCATGAGCCCCGTCGTTCCCAGAATGTAGACGAAGAAGAGATAGGGGATCAGGAACGCGGCGCCTCCGTATTCCCCCAACCTCCACGGAAACATCCAGAGGTTTCCCAGTCCAACTGCGGATCCGGCGCAGGCCAGAATGAACCCCCATCGGGTGGTGAACGTGTCTCGAGCCTTCGGCTGTGTCATGGTCGGTTCTCCTTGGCGGACATGATGCCTGATTCGGCACTGTGTTCACAAGGGAAACCTCATTCTCACCATCGCCCGACCCAAATGGGAGGGGCTACGCATCGACCTTCGGGGCCGCCGCCAGCATTGACGCCGAGGGCCGGCACCCGCATCATCCGGGTCCCTGAGTCCCACCTTCTTTATCAATGTGCGCAGCCATGTCTTGTCTATCCCGAGCAGTTTCGGCCTTCGCTCTGGTATCCCTCTCCCTCATGCCCGGATTGGGAGGAGCACAGTCGATCGAGCCGGCCATGTACCAGGACCTTTCCTGGCGTCACCTGGGCCCTTTCCGGGGCGGACGGTCGGTGGCGGCGGTGGGAGTTACCTCCGATCCCACGACCTACTATCAGGGCGGAGTGGGTAGCGGAGTTTGGAAGACGACAGATGGAGGCGAGAGCTGGGAGAACATCTCCGACGACGCCTTCGGGACCTCCTCTGTGGGCGCCATCGCCGTAGCCGAATCGGATCCCAACGTGGTCTACGTGGGGATGGGCGAGCACGCCGTCCGAGGGGTGATGACGTCTCATGGTGACGGCGTCTACCGCTCCACCGACGCCGGGAGGACATGGACACATCTGGGGCTCGGGAACACCCGCCACATTTCCCGCATCCGGATCCACCCATCGAACCCGGATCTGGTGTACGTGGCAGCTCAAGGGGCCGCCTACGCTGAGAGCGAAGATCGGGGGATCTACCGTTCGACCGACGGGGGCGAGAGCTGGGTGAAGGTCCTCTACGTCAGCGCCTCGGCGTCGGCCTCCGAACTGGCCATGGACCCCACGAATCCCCGGATCCTTTACGCCGCCTTCTGGGACCACGTGAGGTATCCATGGTATGTGAGGAGCGGAGGAGAGGGGAGCGGCTTCTGGAAGTCCAAGGACGGAGGGGATACCTGGGCTCCCCTCGACGAAGGGCTACCGGAGCTGTTGGGGAAAACGGCGGTGGATGTCTCACCCGCCAATCCGGAGCGTCTCTGGGCCATGGTGGAGGCGGACTCCG
>JAUXEE010000137.1 GCA_030618065.1 Gemmatimonadota bacterium | reverse complement strand
CCCTTCCGGATTCCCACCACATGCGGCCAACAGAAAGGCCTCGACTGGATTCCCCAGAGCAAACTGGAGAACCCTTTCACGCCCCTGCAGACCGCCGGGAGAATGGCTCTCGAGGTCCTCTTCTTCCGATCCCTCCTTCGAAACACGAAGGCTGAGTTGGTGGATGGGCGGCGGTTGGTTTATCGGACGGATATCGCCCTCTGGTTGGGCGGGATGCTCATGCACTGGTCGTTCCTGATCATTCTTATCCGGCACCTCCGGCTCATGACCGAACCGGTTCCCGGCTTTGTGAGCTTCCTGGAGGCCACAGACGGATTCCTGGAGATCGGTCTACCGGCGGTCTTCATCACCACCGGCACCTTCCTCCTGGGAGTCACCTACCTCCTGGTTCGGCGCCTCACGAACCCCCAGGTCCGTTACATCTCCCTGATCGGGGATTATTTTCCCCTCTTCCTCTTCCTCGGTATCGGTCTCAGCGGCGCCTGGATGAGACACCTGGACAAGGTGGATATCGCTTCCATCAAAGAGATGATGGTAGGCCTCTTCCATTTCGCACCCGTAGTCCCGGGGGGGATCAGCCCTGTCTTCTACGGACACCTCTTCCTGGTCTCCGTCCTTCTCGCCTACTTCCCCTTCTCCAAGCTCACCCATATGGCGGGCGTGTTCCTCAGCCCCACTCGGAACATGGCCAACAACAATCGGGCGGTCCGTCACGTGAATCCGTGGGACTACCCGGTGAAGGTCCACAGCTACGAGGAATACGAAGACGAGCTTCGGGAGAAGATGGTCCGAGCCGGGGTCCCAGTGGATAAACCGCTGGAGAAGGAATAAAGCCATGTCGAAATTCGACGAACCGGATTACTACAAGCAGGAAGAGCTCCTGCAAATAGAGGGTCGCCCTCCCAAGACCTCCTGGATGGACACACCGGTGGACCTCCGGAAGGGCACGTACATCTACCCGGGAAAAGCCAAGAATCTGGAGACCGTTGACCTCCCTCACCCCAGGGAATGGGCGGTAGAGGATGTCGACTGGAGCCTTCCGGAGGGGTGGCAGAAAACCATCCTGGACGGGATGGCGGACCGCCTCGCCAAATACCGGTCCTTCCAGCTCTTCATGGACACCTGCGTCCGCTGCGGGGCTTGCGCCGACAAGTGCCATTTCTTCCTGGGAAGCGGCGATCCAAAGAACATGCCGGTCCTTCGTGCCGAGCTCCTCCGGTCCGTGTACCGGAAGGATTTCACGGCCATGGGAAAGATCTTCGGGACCATGGCCGGTGCCCGGCCGCTGACGGAAGAGGTCATCAAGGAGTGGTTCTACTACTTCAACCAGTGTACCGAATGCCGGCGCTGCTCCGTATTCTGCCCCTACGGCATCGACACGGCCGAGATCACCATGATGGGCCGGGAGCTCATCGGGCTCCTGGGCCTCTACGTGAACTGGGTCATCGAGCCGGTGGCGAACTGCTTCCGCTTCGGGAATCACCTGGCCATTCAACCCCACGGCCTGGTGGACACCCTTGAATTCATGGCGGAGGACATCGAGGACGCCACGGGCATCAAGGTGGATATCCCCATGAACAAGAAGGGGGCGGAGATCCTCTTCGTGACGCCTTCGGGGGACTTCGTGGCGGATCCGGGCATCTACACCTGCATGGGGTACATGCTCCTCTTCCACGAGCTGGGGCTCGATTACACCTGGAGCACCTACGCTTCGGACGGCGGGAACTTCGGCCTCTTCACCTCCCACG
The DNA here is from genome assembly GCA_030618065.1 of Gemmatimonadota bacterium. Taxonomy (GTDB): domain Bacteria; phylum Gemmatimonadota; class Gemmatimonadetes; order Longimicrobiales; family Gaopeijiaceae; genus JABDNZ01. Next base: position 4,428 of record JAUXEE010000137.1, on the reverse strand, counting down.
AGATGATGAAGCGCCTGAACGCCAAGATCTACACCGTGGCCAAGCGCCTGGGTGTGAAGTGGGTCCTGGGCGGCGAGTGCGGACACATGTGGCGGGTGATCCACCAGTACATGGATACCATGAACGGCCCCCCCGACTTCCTGGAAATCCCCAAATCTCCCATCACCGGAACCGAATTCCCCCACGCCCGCTCCACGAAGATGATCCACCTCATGGAGTTCGTGGCGGACCTCATCCGGCACGATAAGCTGAAGCTGGACAAGTCGCGGAACGACCATATCAACGTCACCTTCCACGACTCCTGCAATCCCGCCCGGGCCATGGGAATTTTCGAGGAACCCCGATACGTGATCCGGAAGGTCTGCAACAACTTCCATGAGATGCCTGAGAACACTATTCGGGAACAGACCTTCTGCTGCGGAGGCGGAGCTGGGCTGGGCACCGATGAGAACATGGAGATGCGTCTTCGGGGAGGCCTCCCTCGGGGAAGCGCCGCTCGACACGTCCAGGATGAGCACGGTGTCAATCAGATGGCGGCCATGTGCGCCATCGATCGGGCCACACTGGTCACCGTTTGTGACTATTGGGCCCCCGGCGTGAAGATCACGGGGATCACGGAGTTGGTGGCCAACGCCATGATCTTCACCGGCGAAAAGAAGCGCACTCACAACCTCCGGCTCGAGCCTATACCGGGCATGGAACTTGATGAAGACAAGGGCATGGGAGTGGAGGAAGGAGCGTCCGAAGATGGGTGACAAGGGGAAGATTCTCTTCGGTTTGTCCGTTTTCGTGATTTTGGTCACATTCCCGTTCTGGAGCCGCCTGGCCGCGGCCGGAGACTCGGACGGAAGTCGGCCCGAGCTGGAGTACCCGGCCGACGCCACGGCCTGCGTGGAAGACACCCCGTACATGACGGTCAATCACATGAATCTCCTGAACGAGTGGAGGGACGATCTGGTTCGGGACGGCAACCCGGAGTACATCTCCTCAACCGGGGAGACGTACCTCAAAAGCCTCACCAAAACGTGTTTGGACTGTCACGAGAACCGGGACGATTTCTGCACAAGTTGCCATGATTATGCCGACGTCCAGCCCACGTGCTGGGAGTGCCATACGACGAAGGGTGGGGGGGCCTGAGCCATGGAAAAGAAGAGCCGTCGGACCTTTCTGAAAGAAACCGCAGGCGCCGCCCTGGGGCTGAGCTGCGGCGGATCCATCCTGACCGCTGCCTGCACCACTTCCGGGGAAGGATCCCACGGCGAAGGATCGGTGGAGAGTCAGTGGGCCATGGTCATCGACACGGAGAAGGCCCGGAACCCAGCAGTTCGGGAAGCCTGTATGGAAGCGTGCGTTCGGGAGCACAACGTTCCCCGCATCGATGACCCAGCGGAGAAGATCGACTGGATCTGGGAGGAAGAGTACCAGCACGTTTTCCCGGACCAGGTTCACGACCACCTCCCGGATTCCGTGAAGGAGGCGCCGGTCCTGGTCCTCTGTAATCATTGCACGAACCCGCCCTGCGTAAGGGTGTGCCCGACACAGGCCACCTGGAAGCGGGAGGAAGACGGGATCGTGATGATGGATATGCACCGGTGCATCGGTTGCCGGTATTGCATGGCCGCCTGCCCCTACGGTTCCAGGAGCTTCAACTGGAGGGATCCCCGGCAGTTCGTGGATACGGACGCCCAGGGGAACTTCCATTCCGAGTACCCGACCCGGACCAGGGGTGTGGTGGAGAAGTGCAATTTCTGCGCTGAGCGGCTCCGGGACGGCCTCGCGCCGGCTTGCGTGGAAGCAGTGAATCAACTTCCGGGTGGAGAGGGAGCCCTGACGTTCGGGGACCTCTCCGACCCGGCTTCGGAAGTGAACCGGATCCTATCCTCGCAGCGCACCATCACCCGACGGGTGGCGCTGGGGACGGGACCGAACGTGTTCTACATCGTCTGAGGAAATCAACCCGGCTAGGACGTAGCGGGAGAACCAAGAGGTAGCGTTATGCTGGAAGCCGCATTCCGCGGGGGCAAGCGATACTGGATTCTCCTTGGGGTCTGGGTGGTCCTGATCCTGGTGGGCCTCTTCGCATGGGGGAGGCAATTTACCGAGGGGTTGACGGTGACAGGGATGAGCCAGGACGTGACCTGGGGCATCTACATCGCCCAGTTCACCTTCCTGGTGGGCGTGGCCGCCTCAGCCGTCATGGTGGTGCTACCCTACTACCTCCATGACTACAAAGCCTTCGGGCGGATGGTCATCCTGGGCGAAGGGCTGGCGGTTTCCGCCGTCATCATGTGCATGCTCTTCATCTTCGTGGACATGGGCCAGCCGACCAGGGTCACCAACGTGCTTCTCCATCCCAGCCTCAGCTCCATGATGTTCTGGGACAGCGTGGCCTTGGGCGGCTACCTGGTTCTGAACCTCATCATCGGGGCGGTGACCTTCGATGCCGAACGAAAAGAAGGACCGCCGCCGGCCTGGATCAAACCCGTCATCATCCTCTCCATCCCCTGGGCCGTGAGCATCCACACGGTGACGGCCTTCCTCTACTCTGGTCTGGAAGCCCGCTCCTTCTGGATGACGGCTATTCTGGCCCCCAGGTTCCTGGCCTCGGCCTTCGCTTCCGGGCCAAGCCTCCTCATCCTCCTGGCCCTCATTCTGAGAGGCTTCACGAAGTTCGATCCGGGGAAGGAAGCCATTCAAAAGCTGGCCGTCATCGTCACGTACGCTCTGACGGTGAACGTCTTCTTCGTGGGTGTCGAGGTTTTCACGGCTCTGTACAGTGACATGCCCCACCATGTCCACGCCTTCCAGTACCTCTTCGTGGGCCTCCATGGCCATGACGCCCTGGTGCCCTGGATGTGGACCGGCGCCACCCTCACGGTGATCTGCCTGACCCTCTTGTTGACCCCCAAGGTGAGGAACAATCTCAAACTCCTCGGGCCGATATGCGCGGGTGTCATCGCCGCGATCTGGATCGAGAAGGGCGTGGGTATGGTGGTGGCAGGGTTCGTACCGAATCCTCTGGGGCGGGTCACCGATTACTCACCCACCGGCGTGGAGGTAGCCGTCACGGTCGGCGTCTACGCCATCGGGTTCATGATGTTGACGTTGATCTACAAGATCGTCGTGAATGTCCGGGAACGGATGCTGGCGGCGTAGGAACGAGCGATTGAACGAAAAATTGGAACACTGAGTGATAGAGTGAAGGACTGACCGAAAGCGATTACCTGTTTAGCCATCAATCCAAAACGAAAAGGGAGACGACGATGGCAGATTCCGAGAGAAGTACCCCGATGTTGGACGAGCTGAAGAAAGGCCCCTGGCCCAGCTTCGTCACGCAGATCGAAGAGATGGCCGACGAGGGCAAGGAGGAGTGCGATCAGCTACTCAAACTCCTCGAACGGTCCTACGTGGAGAAGATCGGCCACTGGAAGCACGGTGGGATCGTGGGGGTCATGGGGTATGGTGGCGGTGTCATCGGCCGTTACAATGACTTACAGGATGAGTACCCTGCCATAGCCCACTTCCACACCCTGCGTGTGAATCATCCCAGTGGGTGGTTCTACACTTCCGATGCCCTTCGGACCATCTGCGACATCTGGGACCGGCACGGATCGGGCCTCACGAACATGCACGGCTCCACGGGGGACATCATTCTCCTGGGGACCACCACAGACGAGCTGGAGCCCACCTTCAGCGAGCTCACCCAGAACGATTTCGACCTGGGCGGTTCAGGCTCCAACGTCCGGACTCCCAGTTGCTGCGTGGGCCAGGCCCGCTGTGAATGGGCCTGCTACGACACGATGGACGCCTGCAACGACATCACGCAGGAGTTCCAGGACGAACTCCACCGTCCGTTCTTCCCCTACAAGTTCAAGTTCAAGTTCGCAGGCTGCCCCAACGACTGCGTGGCCTCAATCGCTCGTTCGGACATGTCCATCATCGGCACCTGGCGGGACCAGATCCGCATCGATCAGGACGAAGTGCGGGCCTACGCCGGGAATGGCCTGAACATCGAGCGGGACATCTGCGGCAACTGCCCCACCAAGTGCATCGAGTGGGACGGGAACGAGATCAGCATCGATGACAGCAATTGCGTGAAGTGCATGCATTGCATCAACGCCATGCCCAAAGCCCTGAGGCCAGGAACCGATACCGGCGCCACCATCCTCCTGGGCGCCAAAGCTCCCATCGTGGAAGGGGCACAGCTCTCTTCGGTGCTTATCCCCTTCATGAAGATGGAGCCCCCGTATCAGGAGCTCAAAGATCTTGCCGAGCGCATCTGGGACTTCTGGGGAGAGCACGGGAAGAATCGGGAGCGCGTCGGAGAGCTGATGCAGCGGGTAGGCCTGGGGAACTTCCTGGAGGAGATCGGGATCGACCCCATTCCTGAAATGGTCGCGTACCCGAGAGACAACCCCTACGTCTTCT
>JAUXEE010000261.1 GCA_030618065.1 Gemmatimonadota bacterium | reverse complement strand
CGTCGAAGTCGTGATCGACGAATGGATTCAGACTGCCCGTGACCTTGGCCGACCGATCCCTGAGCCAACGGGTGGTCGGGTGATGCTGGCTTAGCTCCCCAACCCCCGCACGGACGGAGTTTTCACTGAGCACGGGGGTGATCTTCCTTCTGCCTTCGTCCAGGATCAGGTAGCTCAGTCCCGTGCCGTTTTCAGATAGAGGCGGACACCCACGGCACCGTTCAGGTCGAACTCGGTGCTGGGAATCACGTCCAGGATCGGCACGATTTCCCCGAAGAACTCGATGGGATTCTCCTTGAGGAAGTAGTTGACGCCCAGAGGTATCCGGATGCCGATTTGGGACTTGTCCGCGAACTTCGCCCTCACGCCGAGCCCGAAGTAGAACGGGATCATCGGCTCGGTATTGACGTTCCCTGACCGAAGGTAGTCGCCATTCAACTGGAGGGCCGCGTCCCCGGCAAAGGACCAGGCCGCGTGGATCTGGAAGTTGTTTTCACCCTTCATGAAACGGGCGGTCAATCCGGTCGGTTCACCCACCACGATGCCCAGCCCGAAGGCGGAGGGCGGGTCCTGAGCCTCGATACGCATCGGTTGCAGGAGAGCGGAGGATAGGAGGAAGAGCAGAAGCAGTGGGGCTTTGGCGGTCATTCGTCGACTCCGAAAGGGTGTGGGCAGGGGTAAGGATGCCCCGGCCAGACGCTCCAATTTAGGAAACCATGATCCGAAGGGGAACCGGTGGGGTAGTAGGGCAGCACTCCGGGCGATTCTTCAGCTTTTAACGACAGCGGGCGAGGAGGCATCACCATTAGAATACTCGATGCTGGCGTTCCGTCTCCCGGGCAGTCCCGCCGCTGGCTCGAAACAGCCCAGCAAACTGGAGCACCATGCGGTGAAACCGTATCGATTCCTGGGCCTTCGGCCCTTCGTGGGAGCCCTGCCCAAGGCGCTCCTCATCCTGTACCTTGCCGTCCCGCCCCCAGCCGCCCTGGCTCAGGCGGGGGCGACCGGTGATTCGGCGTTCGGTGCCGGCCCGGCCGCCGTCTCCGCAGGCTCCTTCGACCTGGAAGCATGCGTACGCCTGGCGTTGCAGGCAAACCCGGACTTGCAGGCCCAGCGGGCGGCGCTGGATGCCTCCCGCTCCGACCTCATCGGAGCACGCTCGGGCCGGTACCCCTCCCTGGGCCTGACGGGCTCAGCATCCCGGTACAACAGCGGTGAAGCGGGCTCCACGGACCGGCGCGACCTCGGACTCTCCCTCCGTCAGACCCTCTACCAGGGTGGACGGGTGGGTGCCGGAGTGGGTGCCGCCGAATCGGCCCTCGCCGCCGCTGTCGCCGCCCTGGCCGCGGCTCGTTCTGACCTGATCCTGGCGGTTCGCCAGGCCTGGTACCATGCCGCTCAGGCCCACCGTTTCGTGATTTCCTCCGAGCATGGACTGGAGCGGAGCCGCCTCAACCTGGAGTATGCCGACGCGCAGCTCCTGGCTGGCCTCGGGACACGGCCCGATGTCCTCAGGGCCAGGGTGGACGTCTCTGCCGCCGAGCTGGAGTTGACACAGTCCCGCAACGCGCTGGAAGGGAGCAGGGCCACCCTGAATACCCTCATGGGACAATCCCCGGCCCAGTCCCTCGAACTCGCTCCGGATGAGGAAGAGGAGCCCCTTGAATCCATTCCTTCCTGGGAGGCGCTCCGGCGTGCGGCCCTGGAAACCCGGGAGGAGATGCGGGTGGCCAAGGCCAGGACCGCCCTGCAGGAAGCCGCAGTGCGTATCGCCCGGGGTGGGTTCTTGCCCACGGTGAACGCCGATGCGGGGCTGAACTGGGGGGCCACGGGATCCCTGAGTCCAAGGGAGAGTTGGTCGGTGGGGCTGGCGTTTTCCCTGCCCCTCTTCGAAGGCTTCGCCTCGTCCGCAGAGCTTCAGGCCCAAAAAGCTCTTTTGGAGGCATCCCGGTTCGACGAGCAGGCTGCCCGGCAGCGGATCGAGCGCGAGGTCTGGGACGCCCTCCTCTCCGAGGAGGCGGCGGCCCGTAGCCTGGATAATGCCCGGGCGCTGTTCGAAGCCGCGCAGGAGAACCTGGACGCTGCCCAGGAGAGCTACCGGCAGGGGCTGAGTTCCATGCTCGCCCTCGTGGACGCCCGTACCGCCTTCACCGACGCGGAGCGGATCCTGATCCAGGCGGTGTATGACCGCCGAATCGCCTTTGCGGTTCTGGATCGCGCCATCGGATACGACTTCTTCGGAGAGGAACGGCTATGAGGTGGACGGCGTGGGTCGGGTTGACGGTTGTCGCGGTCCTGGCTGTCATCGGGTGGCAGCTCCTCGGTCCGTCCGGAGTGGGGAGCAAGAGGCCCAGGAGGTCCACACGGTGGGACGCCGAGACATCAGCGCCACGGTCATGGCCGTGGGGGTGGTCCGGCCCATGGTGGGGGCCGAGGTGAAGGTGGGATCCAGGGTCTCCGGTGTGGTGACTCACCTGCGGGCCAACATCGGGGACCATGTACAGGCAGGCGAGGTCATAGCCGAGATCGACGACGCCGAGTTCCGGGCCCGGCTTGCTCAGAACGAAGCCTCCCTGGCCCGGGCCAGGGCCGAGGCGGAACTGGCCCGCCTGAGCCTGGAGCGCCTCGGGACCATGGCCGAGCGGGAGTTTGTGTCCCGACAGCAGGTGGACGCTGCCGAGAGCGCCCTGCAGGTTTCCCTTGCCCAGGAGAGGCTGGCCGCAGCCAACCTGGAGTCGGCTCGCATCCAGCTCTCCTACACCCGGATAACGGCTCCCATCGGCGGAGTGGTGGCCTCCGTGGCCACCCAGGAAGGGGAGACGGTGGCCGCCAGTTTCGCTGCCCCCACCTTCGTGAACATCATCGACCTGGACCGCCTCGAGGTGCAGGCCTTCGTGGACGAGACCGACATCGGCCGAATCAAGGAAGGCCAGGTGGCCTGGTTCTCCGTGGACAGCTACTCCGCCGAGGAGTTCGAGGGGGAGGTCACGGCCATCTTTCCAAAGGCCGTGATTCAGGACAACGTGGTGAACTACGTGGTCACCATCCGCATCACCGACCGCAAAGGCCGGACCCTCCGACCGGAGATGACGGCGGCCGTCACCATCATCCTGGAACCCCGGGCCGACATCCTGGCCGTGCCCGTGTCGGCTGTGGCCCGAGAACGCTCGGAGCGCTACGTCATGGTCATGGAAAACGGTTCGCCTGCCCGGAGGACGGTTCGGGTGGGATGGACGCAGGGTGGGTGGACCGAAATCACCGATGGTCTCGCTGAGGGCGAGCGCATCCTACTTCCGCAGCGATGAGGAACGAGACGATGAAGCAGCCGTTGATCCAGGCCCAGGAGTTGACCCGGGTCTACCAGAAGGAAGGGACCAGGGGGGTGGAAGCTCTCAAGGGCGTGAGTATCGAGATCTACCGGGGCCAGTTCGTGGCCCTGGTGGGAGCCTCGGGTTCGGGAAAGAGCACCCTCATGAACCTGCTGGGGTGCCTGGACCGGCCTACCTCCGGAAGCGTCGTCCTCGATGGTAAGGAGGTAAGCAGACTGGACGAGGATGCTCTGGCCCACGTACGGAGCCACAAAGTGGGCTTCGTCTTCCAGAGCTTCAACCTTCTCCCCCGGACCTCGGCTCTGGAAAACGTCGAATTGCCCCTCCTCTACACCGACCGATCCGACCTGGCGCGCTGGGCCCGTGAAGCGCTGGAGATCGTGGGCTTTCCCTCCGACCGTTTCGACCACCACCCGGGAGAACTCTCGGGGGGGCAACAGCAGCGCGTGGCGATCGCCCGGGCCCTGGTGAACGACCCGGAGATCCTCTTTGCCGACGAGCCCACGGGCAACCTGGACTCTGCTTCCAGCGAAGAGATCATGGCCCTCTTCACCCAGTTGAACCGCCTGGGCCGCACGGTGGTGGTGGTGACCCACGACCCAGAGGTGGCGGGTCACGCTGATCGCATCATCACGATGCAGGACGGCCGCATCGTTTCCGACGAGGCTAACTCATGAAGACTCGGCGTATGATTGGCCAGGCCCTGCGAGGG
>JAUXEE010000027.1 GCA_030618065.1 Gemmatimonadota bacterium | reverse complement strand
CCGATGGGATTCGCGCTCCCGTGCATGACCCTGGCCGTGGTCACTCCCCCGGAGAGGGAACGGTAAATGGTGAGGTTCTCCGGATCCAGAGCGTCCAGCACCCGCACCTCCGCCACCACGGGGGCCGATCCTTCGTTGGTGCCCACCATGGCCGTGTGGGTGTGCTCGTCCACCAGCCCGGGAATGGCGGTCATTCCCTCCCCCTCGACAACCCGCACTCCCTCCGGCGCCACCAGATCAGGGCCGATCTCGGCGATGACCCCGTCTCGAATGAGGATCGATGTATTTTCCAGAACCCGACCCGTGGCGGTCCAAACGGCGTCCAGATTCCGTATGAACAGATCGCCCGTGGGATAGGTCCCTGCTCCTTCGGGAAGCTGGACGTCCCACCTGGCCCCCCGAGGGGCCCCTTGTCGTCGCTGGTCCGGAGCCCCACGTCTTTGCCCCAGAGCCGAAGCGGGGAGCAGTGCGAGGAGAAGCACAACCAATAGTGTCCGAATTTTCAGGCTCCTCATCGGATCCCTCCTTCCGCCCCGGGCCTACGGGTCGCAGTGAAGGTGAAGCTCCCCATGGCCCCGCTCCCGGATCCCGACATTCGATCTCCCGTCACGGTGGCGCTGGAATCGACCTCCAGGGACTCAGTCCCCATTGAGAAGACGATGGTGAAGGTCAGAGAGTTCCCCGATACCGCCCCACCTTCGATCTGGGCTTCCCCCAACTCCCCGCCACTCATGCTCCCGGAGAAGGAAGAGCCGTCCTGGGTCAGCGTCATGGTGAAGGCCATCTCCATCCCTTGGGTATTCAGCGTGGTCTCCCACGCGCCCGAGACGTCCACCGAGGGGGCTTCTCCCCCACCGGACGCCCCGGCTTTCCGTCCCTTCTCCAGCTCCCCTTCGACGAAGGTGTAGCGGATTCTCGTTTCCTCCTCGAAGAGGGGACCGTTGGTAACGATGAAGTTGGCGGCCATCCCCGGCCCCAGGGTGGTGATGTGGGGCATACCCAGGATGGAAGCCGGGGTGGTCGTGAGGGCTCTGAGAGCGTCCCCTTCTGAAAGGCCGTACTCCATGGCCTTTCTGGCCCCCTCACGGAGATCCCCTCCGCCACCCCCACTGGTGAGAGCCACCCTCACTCCGGCTTCGATCAGGCGAGCGGCAGTGGCATAGGCATTCTCCAACCGTTCCTTCTCCCTGGCGGCAGCCGGCTCCAACTCTTCCTGCGAGACGACCTCATCATCACCTCCCCCTCCGCCTTCTCCCTCTCCCTCCACAGGATCCCAATCGATGGGGCTGGGAAAATCCACCGAGAGAAGGACGGGAATGTTCTTCGCAGCCAGCTCGCCCGCGACCTGCCAAGCTTCCTCACCTCCGACGATGAGAGGTCGGAATCCGATCTCATCGGCGAGGCTCAAGACCCGGCGAATATCCTCGTCGTCGTCAGCAAGGAAGAAGACGGGAAGGTTCCCGGACGCCGCATCCCGGAGGGCTTCGAAGTCGGGATCCCAACGGGGAAGTGTCATCCCGATGGGATTACGGGCGTACTCCGACATGATCAGGCCGTAACGAGCAGCGTCCTCGAACATCTGTCGAAAATGGGCAATGACGGCAAAGAGGCTGCTGGGATAGCCTCCCCGACCACCTTGAAAGGAGAAGAAGAGGCCCAGCCGAGGTTGAACCACCAGATCTCTCGGAGTCTTGGTGGTCTTGCGGAAAAGGAGTGCGGCTCCCTGTCCCGGTGCCATGCCTCCCTCAGGGTAAACCCCGGCCGCGATGACACCGGCGTTCCTCTCCGACCTGAGGTCGGCTCCCCCCGCCGCCAGGTAGTGGGCAGCCAGACGGTGTGGCGTGAAACCCTGGGCCTCACGGGGTGGATCCCAGGAAAGGACCCCGGCCATGCCATCCAGCGTCGGGAGATCCAGCTCCAGATCCCCGTGAGCGTCCACCAGCCCCGGATAGATCATGAGGGAGTCACCCTCCAGGACCAGGGCGTCGGCAGGAACTTCAATCCCCAACCCCAGAGCTTGGATCAGGCCTCGACGAACCACGATGGTGACGCCAGCCTCTTTTCGGCCGTCTGCGTGAACCACCGTCACATTCTCCAGAGCGTACGCCGCAGGCGGCGGGGGCTCCTCGTACTGGGCCGCGCCCATGGCGGGAAAGGCCAGGAGGGCAAGGAGAGCCAGGTTGAAGCCCGGGTTCCTCAAGGGGGTTCTGCGCATCATGGCACCGGAGTCCTTAAACGAGGTGGAACAGAGAGGCTTTTAGCCCGTGAAGGTCGAACAAGCCTCGAAGGGATGTCAAGGGGACACCCCGGTCAGGTTGACAGGATGGCGCCCCTCTCCGATCAGGCTCCTAAATGTCGACCTCCCGTGTCGAGGCCAGTGCGTCGTCGAACTGCCGGCGGTAGAGCCGATGGTACACCTCGCTCCGGTGGAGAAGCTCGGCGTGGTTCCCTCGATCCACGATGGCGCCACCGTCCAGGACCAGAATCCCATCGGCCCGAATCACCGTGGAGAGGCGGTGAGCGATCACCACGGTGGTCCGTCCTGCCATGAGATGATCCAGGGCGTCCTGAACCAGGGCCTCGCTCTCGGCGTCCAGACTGGAGGACGCCTCATCCAAAATGAGCACCGCCGGTTTTCGCAACATCACCCGGGCGATGGCGATTCGCTGGCGCTGGCCGGCGCTCAGCGTCACGCCCCTTTCCCCGACGATTTGTTCGTAGCCGTCCGGGAATCCCGTGATGAACTCATGGGCGTGGGCCATCCGGGCTACCTCCCGAATTTCCAAATCGGAGGCGCCCAGCCTGCCGTAGGCCAGGTTCTCTCGGATCGTCCCGGCGAAGAGCATGGGCTCCTGAGGAACGATTCCGATGTGGCTGCGAAGCTCCTGGAGCCCGATGCGCCTCACGTCCACCCCATCCAGACGCACCTCCCCATTTTCCACGTCGTAGAAACGGGGGATGAGGGAGGCCATGGTGCTCTTCCCCGCCCCAGAGCTACCCACCAGTGCCACCCTCTCCCCCTGACCGATCTCCACCTCGATTCCGTCCAGGACGAGGGGAAGCTCCGGTCCGTACCGAAAGGAAACGCCTTCATACATGACCTCACCCCGAACCGGTCGGGAGAGGATCGCCGGCGCTTCCGGTGCCCGCAGCTCCGGAGGACGCTCGATGAGCTCGAAGATCCGCTCCGCGGCGCCGGCCGCCTCCTGGAGATTCCCCCAGAAGCCGGCCAGCGACATGATGGCCCCGGCGATGGTGACGGCGTAAAGGAGGAAGGCCACCAGCGTCCCCGGGGTGAGTGCGCCCTCCAACACCAATCGGCCGCCCTCCCAAAGCACGAGGACGATGGCGCCGAAAGCCGAGAAGGTGACGGCTCCCGCGAGCCCCGCTCTGGCTACCGCCCGACGGAGACCCTCGTCTCGAACGGCATCCACTTCGCCCCGAAAACGCTCCTCCTCCCAACCCTCCCGGGTGAAGGCCTGGACCACCTGGATTTGAGTGAACACCTGTTCAGCCCTGGACACGGCTTCTGCCAGGCGATCCTGGATGTTCGTGCTCAACCTGCGAACCCGTTTGCCCAGAATCCACCCCACCAGGGCCGTGAAGGGAATGGCTGCCAGGGTGGCCAGGGTGAGATGGGCGTGGGTCACGGTGACCAGGATCAGGGCCCCAATCAGAAACACGCCCTGGCGCACCAACTCGGGAATACCGAATCTGAGAACACCCTGGATCAACCCTGTGTCCGAGGAGATACGGGAGGTCAGTTCTCCGACTCTCCGAGTGTCGAAAAAACCGGGAGGCTGGTAGACCAGAGCCTTGAAGAGGTCCTGGCGGAGAACCGCCACCACGCGCTCCGAGGTGGATGCGGTGAGGTAGGACTGGCCGAAGTTGATGACTGCCTGGACTGCGAAAAGGCCCAGGAGCCCCAGGGCGATTCGGTTCAGGAGAGAGGCGTCCCCGGCCAGGAAGGCCGAGTCCAGAAGCTCCCGAACCACCAGGGGAAAGGCCAGGCCGATCCCGGTAGCGAGAAGAAGCAGGACCCCGGCAGCGGCGAGGGCGCCTTTGTACGGGGAGAGGCGGGGAATGAGGAGCCTCAGAAAGCCCCAGGCTTGACGAGGAGGATAGCGTTTCTTTGACATAGAAAAGCAAGTTACCAGAACAACCGGATCCATTCCACGGCAAAGGGGGTAACGGGCCCACCATGAGCAGACCCCAACACCATCGGGCTTTCTTCATTACCCTTTTCTGGACCCTCGGGCTCCTCCTCCTTGGGAGTGTCGTCCACGCCACCGAGTCCAGTCTCGCCTGCCCGGATTGGCCCACCTGTTTCGGCACAATGGTCCCGGAAATGACCGGAGGCGTGTTCTGGGAACACCTCCACCGGTTGGTGGCGGGAGGTTTGATCCTCTTCTTCTGCGGCGCCACCTACCTGGCATGGAAGGAAAAGCCCCGGTTCCCCTGGGTTCTGGTGGCCGCCTGGGTGGGGATCGGCCTCCTCCTGGCCCAGGCCGCTCTCGGCGGCATCACCGTCCTCTTCCTCCTCCCCGATGCCGTCTCTACCTCCCACCTGGGCCTGGCCTTCCTCTTCCTGGCTCTGGCCACCCTCCTGGCCGTGGTCTCCTCACCCTCATGGAATCAGGGGCTGGGGCCGGTAGACACGGCCCGACAAAGGGTGAGGAAAGGCGCCATCGGGGCGGCGGTCCTGGCTTTCGGCCAGTCCCTGGTGGGGGCGGCGGTTCGCCACACCGACGCTGGAATGGCCTGTCCCGACGTCCCCCTCTGTCTCGGTGAGTGGATTCCGCCCTTCTCCCACCCCCTGGTACTCCTCCACTTCGGGCATCGGGTTCTCGGTTTGGCCCTTTTGGGGGCGGTTCTCTGGATGGGCCACGTCGCTTTCTGGCGGGGGGGGAGCGCCACCGTGCGGTATCTGGCCTTCGCAGCAGCATCGGTCACGACCGCCCAGGTGCTCCTGGGTTTCCTCTCCGTGTACTACCGATTGGCCGTGGTTCCCGTCTCTCTCCACACCCTGTTGGCAGCCACGCTGTTGACTCTCCTTGTGGCCCTCGCCGCTCTGACCTGGGCACCAAGCCCGAGGGAAGCCCATGACAGCTGAAACCCTTGGGAATCTCCTGGCTTCGGTGAACGCCGCTTTGAATCTGACGAGCTCGATCTGCCTCATCGCGGGCTATCTGTACGTAAAAAGAAAAAAGACCCTCCATCACAGGCGGGCCATGCTCGGGGCGGTAACCGCTTCCAGCCTCTTTCTGGTCCTCTATGTCCTACGCTTCTCCCTAACCGGAACCCACCATTTCGCCGGTGAGGGGTTGGCCAAGCTCGCGTACCTGACCCTTCTCTTCACCCACATGTTCTTTGCCGTGGTCATCGTCCCCCTGGTCCTGAGCCTCCTCTACCTCGCCTCGAAATCCCGCTTCGTAACCCATGCCCGGCTGGCTCGCTGGACCTTCCCCATTTGGCTCTACGTTTCCCTTTCCGGCCTCCTGGTCTACCTCCTCCTGTACCAGGTCTACGGTTTCATCTAGTTGGGGCAACTCTAGGAACCGGCCAGCGGAAGCTGGATCTCCACCTCTGCACCCCCACCCTCCCCATTCCTCAGGAAAACCTCCCCACCCTGACCGTTCACCGCCCGGCGGGCGTGGGGAAGCCCGAGACCCAGCCCCCCCGGGGAAGTACTGTAGAAGGGGTCCATGGCTTTCAGGAGGGCTTCCGCCGTAAAACCGGGCCCCTCGTCCCGAATCCACAAATGGGCCTTCCCGGCCTCGGCCCCCACGGTGGTCTGAACCGGCTGGCCACCACCGAACTCCCCCGCGTTATGAAGGATGAGGAAGATGGCGTCCTTGAGGGGCTCCAGCTCCACCCGAACCCTGACGGGCTCCTGAGGGGAACGAACCTTCACCAGAACCGTGGACTGGTTCGCGAACTCCCTCGTCACCTCCTGGACCACATCCACCAGGTTCCGCGTCTCCGGCTCCTGAGGAGCCGGCGGGTCCTCCAGGAAAAACTCCAGATCCTCGACGGCATCCAAGGCCTCGTCGGCGCCGGCTCGAAGCTCCCTCGCGCTGCCGTCCAATCCGGCCAGGAGTGGAGACTCCACTCTGCGTCTCAGATAGAGGGCCATCCGGCCGAGGACCCGGCGAGTCTCGTCCTCCCTTTCCGGGCCCCGACGAACCCATTCCCTGGAAAGAAGGCCCCGCATCTCCCGGATCTCAGGAAGCTCAGTGGGGGATGTCCGGGTCGGGTCGGGGAGGTTCCCGCCCCGAAGTCCCTCGATTAAGGAGGCCAACTGGTCTTGAATCTTTCGGCCCCCACGCTTGACTCCCACCAGCCAGGCTACGGTAGCACCCACCAACATTCCCATACCCAAGAAGAGTACTTCATTCATGGCTTGAATCGGGTTGAGGTTCAAACTCACTGCCACCCCGTCATAAAAAGGGGGCCGCCGTCTACATCTGAAAGGGAGATCTTGGCAGACCTCCATTCGCTGGGCAATAGCTGGAGGCGGTTGCCCGCGATGCCCTTTCCCGGATACCCTGGAGGAACCTTCCGGTAAGATGAGGCCGCCGACAGGCATCAAGCCACCGACAGGGGATCCGAAAATGGACCGTTTACATGAGCTGCAAAGCCTCCTCGACGAGAGTGGAGACCGGCACAATCCAGGACCGGAAGAGATGAAGGCGCTCATGGAATCGGTCCGGTCTATCGCAGTGATCGGAATCTCCCGGAACCCGGAGAAGCCCGCTCGGCGCGTGCCGGCCTACCTGGCATCCAAGGGATACGACATCATCCCAGTGAACCCCTTCGTCGACGAAATCCTGGGAAAAAGGGCCAAGGACACTCTTCAGGACGTCTCCGAACCCGTGGATCTGGTCCTGGTTTTTCGTCCATCGGAAGAAGCCACCAAGATCGCTGAATCCGCCATGAGACGGGATGATCGGCCCATCATCTGGTTTCAGAAGGAAATCCGGGCGGACGAGATAGCGGCCATCGCCCGGGGCCTGGGATTCACAGTCGTACAGGACCTCTGCGCTTATGAGATCCACAAAGCACTGAGCCCCACCTGACCGCCCAGCCCCCTTCCGTCAGGGATCAACCTCTGGAGACGAGAGCCCCGGATTCAGAGACTGCCCACCGGCAAATATCATGTTTCAGTGCTTCACAAGATGTGTGACGCACCTCGATCCGGCGACGAAGGTAACGGCTCAGGATGGACCTGGAGAGGCCGGTCACCAACTCGCATGCGTCTCCCCCCGGGTCCAAATCCAGTAGGAAGTGTCCTTTCGCCTCGAGGGTAAAGGGGCCGTGAGCAAACGCCCCGATGGGCCGACCGAAGAGGGAACGGATCCGCTTTCCAGTCTTTCGGCGAGCCAGAGAATACAGTGCCCGTTCCGGGTAGAAACGGCCGAGCCCCTTCAGTGGATTCGTGTCTCCCGCCAGCAATTCACCAACCTTCAGGAAAGCCTCCTCGGAATCCGGGCGCCGAAGAACCAGGTGAAACAGATCCTGAACCTGTTGGTCCGTGATTCGTTCCCTCTTGCGGACTTGTTCCCGGAAAAGCCTGATTTGCTGATCCACGACATCGCTGAGGCCCAGCCGACGGGGCATCGTCTGAGTGGGATCTTCGGAGGCCAGAACCTCGGTGGGAAGGTCCAATGCCCGAATCCCTTCCAGAAGAGATAACCCGACGACGGAGGAAACCCGTCCTCTTCCACCAGGGCGGATCCCGGAGCCTTCGGCTTCCAAGGGGATAGGCGGGTCGGGAGTTTTTGAGTCGGGCACGAACGGGAGTCCTTTTCACAGTCGAGAAAGAATAATCTCGGCCAAGTCGCGGGCCAGGGCAACGCAATTCCTTGGAAAACCCAAAATCGTACCGAAATGACAGTGACTCCTCCCCCCTCGAAGTACTCCTGAAGCACTCCTGAAACACTCCCCTTGCCGTTTCATCGAAGCTGACATATTTTAACTTCGAAGTTCTTAATCCTTGAATAAGAGCTAAGGGAAAAGAAACTTCCTCGGCCTCCCGAACCCCGAAGGGAATCCAAATGCCCGTCAAGGTGATGATGGAGCAGGAACAGTTGAGGGACCTCCGCCCCCTGGTAGAATTGGCGGACGAGGATCTCGTGACGGCTCATCTCCATGGGCGGGCGGGAGCATTCCAACACCTCTACGACCGTTATCGGGACCGGTTGGTCCACTTCATCATTCGAAAGACAGGCGACGCCGATCGGGCCCAGGACCTGGTCCAGGAAGCCTTCATCCGGGTCACTCGCCACCTACATCGCTTCGATACGACGAAGAAGTTCTCGACCTGGGTTTACACCATCGCCAGCAACCTGTCGAAGAACGAGCTTCGAAACAGGTCCCGGAGCCCCCTGGTCCTCTTCCAGAAGCTGGAGAAGAGCTGGGACGACGACCACCGGCCCCTTCAATTCGAAGACTCTCGGATGCGTCCGGACGACCTCTATCGAAAGCGGTACCTCCGTCGGATCGTCGAGGAAACGGTGGAGGATCTTCCGGAGCACCACCGCCTGGTCTTCCGCCTGAGGGAGTTGGAGGGAAAGAGCTATGAGGAGATCGCTGAGATCACGGGTGTGAACCTGGGTACGGTCAAGAGCCGTTTGCACCGGGCCCGTAACTCATTCGCCCAGCGGATAGAGCCCCTCTTGAACTAGGAGTCGGCTCTCCTCCGGCTCGACCTCCTTCACAGGTCAGCCTTTCAAGGAACCTCGGGCGCCCTATGTGTTCGGGGTTTCTTCCTTTGTATCGGCGCGAACCCATGCTACTTTCAGGGACCCTGGCCCTGCCCCTGGGCCCGGATCCACACACCCATACGACAAGCCACACGACCCATGTTCGAGAACCTTCGAGACGCCTTCCGCGAAGCCGTGGACAATTTCAACAAAGAGCTGGGTCGGGACGACATTCCCGATGTGGTGGATGGCCTTCTTCGGCAGATGCACGAAGAGGTCACCGATGTAAAAGCCCAGCTCTATACCCTTGAGGGACAGATCAAGAAAGCCATCCAGCTCTCGGAGATGGAAGAAAAGGAAGCGACTACCTGTCGACGCCGGGAAGACATGGCCCGACGCATCGACGACGAGGAAACGGCCAAGGTCGCCGCCGAGTATGCCGAGAAGCACGAGAAGCGGAGGGAGATCCAGGCCAGAAAGGCCCTCGCTCTTCGGGCAGAGCTGGAGCTGAAACGGGGTGAAGTGGAAGACATGATGGTCAAGCTCAAAGAGGCCAAAGCAAAGAGGGAGTCCCTCTCCGCCACCTCAGGTCGGGCCGGGGCACGAAACACCCTTGGGGAGGCCGCGGACCTCTTCAGCGAGCTGGACCGGATGGCAGAGAAGATCGAAGGCGCGGACCACCAGAGAAAAGCGGAAGAAGATCTCCTGGCGGAGTTCGGCGACCCGGACTCGCCTCCGCCCCCATGGGGCCCCTCGCCGGAAGAAGTGGCGGACGCCCGTCTCAGGGAGTTGAAGCGGAGGATGGGACAGGAGTAGCGAGCTCCCGGTGGAAGAGGAGCCCAGCGCACTCCCCCGCCAGGAAGAGAAGAGTCTCCCGGGCCCTTCCTTCCGGCGCTGTCCCCGAGCTTCCACCCAGAATCTGCAGGAACCATTGCCCCTCGTCGCTCTCCCCCAGCAAGACTGCGAGTTCCTGCTCCATTGTGAAGACCAAAACAGGAGCCTCTTCGTTCTGGAGAAGGCGCAAAGATTCCGTAGGGATGACGGTTCGGGCAGGATCCTGCTTCAGGTCCAGAATGAAGAGAGGCTGGGCCACCTTCTCGGTTTCGAGCTTCGATAGGGAGACGATCCCGCCCCAATCACCGCCCACCAGATAGATGGCCCGCCAGAGGGGAAGGGCGAACCTGGCCCGCTCACCCCCACCGCCCCACACGGCGAAAGCCCCCTCATCCTCTCCGGAAGGGGATTGACCCAGGTACCGTCGTATGTCGATCACATGGTCGTCCGCCATGACTTCCTCCTTCAACCTATACCCTAGGTTTCCAAGGGCATGGTCGTCAATCCGACGGGTTGGCCGGACTGGTTCCACGGAAACAAACCGGGTACATTTCCGGCCGTTCCCTCACAGTGGACCCCACCATACGGAATCCAATGGAAAACTGGATCGGTATCGGCATCTGGATCATCATGGGGAGCCTCATCGGGCTTATCATGAAGACCCTCATCAAGCGACCTGAAGCGGCTCCCGGTCACACCGGACTTATCGCGACCCTGGGTGCCTTGGCCGCCGTCGTGGGCGGATTGTTGGGCGTGGGGATTTTTTCCTTCTACGATCCCAGGGCCCTGAGCCTGGGCGGCATGCTGGGAGCGGCAACCCTCGCCACCCTCTTCACCTTCATCTATCGCTGGGGTGTGAGAGGGCTTATCTGAGCCCGTGTCGGCACTGCGCTTCATGACAGGCATACCAGAGAAAAAAAGACGACGACCCTTCCGGGCCGCCGCCTTTTTTTCGTCCCCCCACGGAGGCACCCCGTGGAGTTGGGGAAGGAGAGGTGACCAGCCCCTCCTGTTCGGATTACGCGCCGAACTCCGCGACATGCAAACTTATTGGGTAAGACGTGTCCAAATGGCTAATGGTTGCCTTACGTCATCACCATACGTAAGGAAGGGGAGAAGGTTTCAATACCGAGGAGAATTCAATGACCGACCTTAACGGGTACATCGACAGGGAAATGAGCCGGTTTCGGGAAGAGCTCTTCGAGTTTCTCAGAATCCCCTCCGTGAGCGCTCGAAGCGAGCACGATGGGGACATCCAAGAGGCCGCCGTCTGGGTAGCCGACAGAATGCGGGATGCAGGACTGTCCGCCTCCGTCATCGAGACTCCCGGGCACCCTGTGGTCCTGGGTGAATGGAAGGAGGCCGGCCCGGAAGCCCCGACTCTCCTCATTTACGGTCACTACGATGTTCAGCCCCCTGAACCTCTGGCCGAATGGAAATCCCCGGCCTTCGAGCCCACGGTTCGTGACGGGAATCTCTTCGCACGAGGTGCGTCTGATGACAAGGGTCAGCTCTTTCTCCATATCAAAGCCTTGGAGGCGCAGCTCAAGGGCACGGGCAGCCTTCCCGTGAACGTCGTAATGGTGGCGGAGGGAGAGGAGGAGATAGGATCACCCAACCTCGTTCCCTTCGTGGAATCTCACCGCGAGCGCCTGGCCTGCGATGCCGTCGTCATCTCCGACTCCTCCATGTTCGCCCAGGGCATTCCCTCTCTTCTTTTCTCCCTTCGGGGGCTGGCCTATTTCGAGATCCATGTTCAAGGACCCGCGGGGGACCTTCATTCCGGCACTTACGGAGGAGCCGTAGTCAACCCGGGGAACGTCCTGGCCCACATCGTGGACTCGCTGAAGAATGACGACGGGAGTGTCGCTATTCCCGGCTTCTACGATGACGTCATGGATTGGGAAGAGAAGACTCGGCAGGCCATCCGTGACCTACCCTTCGACATGGCCGAGTTCGAGGCCGAGGTCGGGGCCCCGGGCCTGGATGGAGAGAAGGGATTCAGCGTGCTGGAACGCCTCTGGATTCGCCCCACCTGCGATGTAAACGGGCTCCTCTGTGGGTACACCGGCGAGGGGGCGAAAACCGTTCTGCCGGCTCGGGCCATGGCCAAGGTGAGCTTCCGTCTGGTTCCGGATCAGAATCCGGACAGAGTCGGCGAGCTCCTGAGGGCCCACATCGCCCGGGTGGCTCCCCCGGAAGTGGAAGTAAAGATCGAGGATCTCCACGGAGGCCGGCCCTGGAAGGCTGAGCTGGAGGGTAGCTTCTTCGAGGCGGCCCAGGCAGCCCTGCGGAAGGCATTCGGAACCCCTCCGGTCCTCACCGGTGAGGGAGGATCCATCCCAATCGTCGTGGACTTTCAGGAGATTCTGGAGGCTCCCGTTCTCCTCATGGGTTTCGCACCTCCGGGAGCCAACATGCATGCCCCCAACGAGTGGATCCCCCTGGAGAACTTCGAGAAGGGGATCCGGGCCGTGGCCCAGTTCTACGCCGAGCTGGGCTAACCCTCCCCAGGGACCATGGACCCCGCCCTGAGGAGGGCTCTGGCTTTGTTCAGGGTCTCCTCGAACTCACGGCCAGGGTCAGAATCCGCGACGATCCCGGCCCCTGCTTGGACGAAGGCCCGGGACCCGGCGACCACCACGGTCCGTATGGTGATGGCCGTGTCCATGTTCATCCCCCCGAAGCTGAAGTAGCCCACAGCCCCAGCGTATGGACCTCGCTTCACCGGCTCCAGCTCGTCGATGATCTCCATGGCCCGGATCTTGGGCGCCCCGGAGACGGTCCCAGCGGGAAAGCAGGCCTTGAATACGTCCATGGCCGAGAGGCCATCCCTCAGCTCCCCTTCCACCTGACTCACCAGGTGCATGACGTGGGAGTACCGCTCCACCACCATCAGGTCAGGAACCCGAACCGATCCGAATCTGGCCACCCGTCCCACGTCGTTTCGACCCAGATCCACCAACATCCGGTGCTCCGCCAGCTCCTTCTCGTCGGCTTGGAGCTCCTCGGCCAGGGCTTGGTCCTCCGCAGCGGATCTCCCCCTGGGCCGGGTACCGGCGATGGGCCGCACCGTGACCGTGCCATCCTCCACCCTTACCAGGACCTCCGGGGAAGTCCCCACCAGCTTCAGGCCGTCCAACTCCAGGAAATAGAGGTAGGGTGAGGGATTCACCCTCCTGAGGACCCGGTAGAGGTCAAATGGACGGCCCTGGAAGGGCATGCTCAAGCGTTGACTCAGGACCACCTGAAGGGCGTCCCCTGCCCGGATGTACTCTTGGATTCGCTCCACCCCCTCCTGAAAAGCGCCCTTCGTCAGGCTACTCGTGAAAGGAGGATCTTCCGCCGGCTCCGGCTTGAGGTCCAAGGGAGAAAGAGCGGGCCCTTCCTCCAGACGCCGGATCATCTCCTGGGCCCGCCGCCCCCCCTCCTG
>JAUXEE010000301.1 GCA_030618065.1 Gemmatimonadota bacterium | reverse complement strand
GCTCCGGGCGACGAGGCCGGGGAGGAATATGGAGATTCAGTTGACCGATGCCCTGGCCGGCATGCTCGAGGATGTTCCCATGGTCGCCGTATCCATCGAAGGGCGACGATTCGATATCGGTAACAAGATCGACTACCTGAGCACGGTCCTGGCTTTCGCTCTGAAGCGGGAGGAGTTCGCCGGAGTCATCCGGTCCTTCATGGCATCCCTCCCCGACTCCAAAGGCCATCGGTGATCCCCCGCCCCGGCCGGTCCCTCCTTTCCTTTGGTTCCATCCGGCGGGTTGGCGGAGCCCTCTTTCCCTCTCTTCTCCTCCTGGCGTTGGCAGGATGCCAGGGACAGGACGAAGTCCGGGTGCTCAAGCTGGCCCACGGCCTCGACGTCTCCCACCCGGTCCACCTCGCCATGGTCCATCTCGCCGACCAGGTCACGGCTCTTTCTGGTGGTCGCATGCGAGTCGACATCCATCCGAGCGGGCAGTTGGGGGAGGAGAGAGAGCTCATCGAGATGCTCCAGATCGGGAGCATCGCCATGACCAAGGTCTCGGCCAGCCCCCTCGAGTCCTTCGTGCCCGAGATGCGCGTCTTCTCCATCCCCTACCTGTTCAGAGATCAGGAACACCTCTGGCAGGTGCTGGGTGGCGAGATCGGGCAACGCCTTCTGATGGCGGGGGAGGAGTACTACCTGAGGGGACTCTGCTACTACGATGCCGGCCCCCGGAGTTTCTATACCACCGGCACACCCGTGCTGGCGCCAGAGGACCTCAAAGGGCTGAAGATCCGCGTGCAGAAGAGCATCACCTCGACCCGCATGGTGCAGACGCTGGGGGGATCGGCCACCCCCATCGACTGGGGAGAGCTCTATTCGGCATTGCAGCAGGGCGTGGTGGACGGCGCGGAAAACAACCTGCCCAGCTTCTTCCTCTCCCGCCATTACGAGGTCAGCCGCTACTACACCATGGACGAGCACACCTGGGTTCCCGACGTGCTCCTCATCAGCACCCACCTGTGGAAAGTCCTTTCCCCTGAAGAGCGAGGTTGGCTCCAGGACGCCGTGGCCTCCTCGGTAGTGCAGCAGCGTCGCCTTTGGCGAGTTGCGGCTGAGGAAGCTCTCGCCCAGGTCCGGGCTGCTGGCGTCGAGATCATCTGGCCCGACAAAGACACCTTCAGGCGCGCCGCCGAGCCCATGTTCGAGAGTTATCGGGGCACGCCCACCTTCGATCTCCTCAGAGCCATCGAGGAGATCCGGTGAGGGTGGGCCCCCCTGCCCCACTGCTTCTTACGCGCCTCGCCGACGGGGTTGAGAAGGCGTTGGGCTGGCTTCTCGTCGGGCTCATGAGCGTCATGGTGGTGGACGTCAGCTGGCAGGTCGCATCCCGGTTCATCTTCCAAACCCCCAGCTCCTTCACGGAGGAGCTCGCCGGCTTTCTCCTCATCTGGATCGGCCTTCTGGGCGCTGCCTACGCCTTTCGGACCCGTGCCCACCTGGGCATCGACCTTCTGGTTACTCGACTCGGTGGAGGGTGGCGAAAGGCTGCGGAGGTCTTCTCTCACCTCCTGGTCCTGCTCTTCGCCCTCACCACCATGGTGGGAGGCGGAATCCACCTCGTTCAACTCGCCTTCCGTCTGGAACAGATTTCCGCGGCCATGGGCATCCGGGTGGGGTTCGTCTACCTGGCTCTGCCCCTCTCCGGGGTGTTGGTGATCCTCTTCTCCCTCGAGGCCATGTTGGAATCCGCGGCCGGGAGGAAAGGACGCTGATGGACGGCACGATCCTTCTCCTGGGCGGGACCTTCCTGGGGTGCCTCGCTATCAGTGTACCTATCGCTATCAGTATCGGGATCGCCACGGTGGTCACCATGCTGGTTACGATCCCCGCGGGTCCGGCCCTCACTACCGCGGCCCTCCGAATGGCCACCGGGATCGACAGCTTCGCCCTCCTGGCCATCCCCTTCTTCATCCTCTCGGGTCAACTCATCTCCCGGGGAGGGATGGCCCACCGCCTGGTAGACTTTGCCAAGACGCTGGTGGGTGGCTTCCCCGGGGGGCTGGCCTTCGTGAACATCCTGGCCAGCATGTTCTTCGGCACCATCTCGGGATCCGCCGTGGCGGCCACTTCGGCCGTGGGCGGGTTCATGATCCCATCCATGGAAAAGGAGGGGTACGAGCGGGATTACAGTGTGGCCGTCACCATGACGGGATCCGTGACCGGCCTTCTGATTCCGCCGAGCAACGTCCTGATCGTGTACTCTCTGGCCAGCGGAGGCGTGTCCATCGCGGCCCTCTTCCTCGCCGGATATGTGCCAGGCCTTCTCCTCGGACTCGGACTCATGATGGTGGCGGGGCTGATCGCCGCTCGTCGTGGCTACCCCGTAGCCGGACGACCGGGTTGGGTCCAGGGCGCCCGGGCATTCTTACGGGCCCTCCCGAGCCTGCTTCTCATCGTGATCGTCATGGGCGGAATCGTGGCGGGGATCTTCACCGCCACCGTGGCGAGCGCCATCGCCGTCATCTACTCCTTGCTGCTCGCGGTGGTGATCTACCGGGAAGTACCCGTCCGAGACCTTCCGGACATCCTCCTCAAGTCGGCCGAGACCACCGCTATCGTCATGCTTCTCATCGCCACCTCCACCGCCATGTCGTGGATCCTGAGCTATGAGAATATTCCCCAGGACCTTACGGTCTTTTTACTCTCTCTTTCTGAGAACCGGGTGCTGATCCTCTTGTTCATGAACCTCCTGCTCCTGGCCGTGGGCACCTTCATGGACATCACACCTGCGGTGTTGATCTTCACCCCTATCTTTCTGCCGGTGGCCGAGCAGCTAGGGATCACCCCGCTCCACTTCGGCATCATGATGGTCCTCAATCTGTGCATCGGGCTGTGCACGCCGCCGGTAGGGTCGATCCTGTTCGTAGGCTGTGGGATCGGAAAAACCACAGTCCTAAAAACGTCGAAGGCGCTCCTTCCCTTCTACGCCGTCATGGTCCTCGTCCTCTTCCTGGTGGTCTACCTGCCCTGGCTCAGTGAGGGACTCCCGAGGTCACTGGGGTATGGGCACTAGGGCGGCTTCTCCACGGAATGCCCTTCAAGTGGGGGAATATGCTCGAAATGGGAGCTCGGCGGCCTCAACGATGTCTTCAAGCCAAAGACGGGGGGAACGGGTCATAGGAGCGGCACGACCTCCGCCAAAATCTGATCTCGAAGCCGCGGATGGAGGGAAGATGGAGTGGCGACATCGACATCTCGATCCAGCAGGTCGATGAGATCAAGCCGAAGCCCGGACAGATCAAGGAGAGTGCGGCCCT
>JAUXEE010000252.1 GCA_030618065.1 Gemmatimonadota bacterium | reverse complement strand
CCCTTTCGGCAAGAGTCCGCCCACGTTTCTTCCCATAGGGCCCCCGCCCGAGGGCGCGGTGCCTAGGCTTATCAGGCACCTGAGTAGGGGTCAAGAGCACGGCAAGAAACCGGATAAATCACTGGTAGGGCGCACGATCTGCCGCTTTTTCCGGCAAACCATGCCGGAATATGCCGGGATTTATCAACACACTAACCGGCCCAATCCACACAGGAATCGGCCCAAAACCGGGGATTCGAGAAAGAGTGGTCTGTGGCACTGCACCACCTCCATCGCTCTTCAACTCCGTAGGGCCCTTCTTATTCCTATCCCTACCTTCTATCAGGGAAACAAGAGTTCACTTGTGTCGGGGCCTGTCGGAAGCGAACCTTAACCACATTCACCAAGCAGATCGGCGTACCTCCCAGGGCTTCTTTGGAAACTGGGACTTTTCCGGATCTCGGCCTCCATGGCCCTCTAGTTGGTGGGAACGGCGACTTGAATACAACCGAAATCCCCTCCCCTCCCACAGGAGACCTTTCATGAAGCGGTTCACTTTCTCCGTGACATGCCTCACCCTTCTGGCTGGCACCTGGGCGTGCACACCGGAGCCGGCGCCCCCGGCGGACGTTCCCACCCAGATTGCCCAGGAGAGCTTTGCGGTAGTGGGCTCCATCAGCCCTCTCTTCGAGATGGTGAAGGGGTACATCATCGCCTCTGCAGAGCAGATCCCGGAGGACCTGCTCACCTACCGCCCCACTCCTGATGTCAGGACCTTCGGGGAAATCCTGGGCCATGTGGCTATGACCCAATACTGGTTCTGCAACACCGCGGTAGGCGAAGGCCCCGAGCCCGAGAACTACGAGGAACTGACCGCCAAGGCCGACCTGGTGTCGGCGGTCCAAACTGCCTTCGACCACTGTGCCGCGGCCTACGCCATGAACGATACCCGGGCCATGGAAACGGTGGAGCTATGGGGCGAGACAAACACGCGCCTCTGGGTCCTCAGCTACAATCTGACCCATGCCTGGGAGCATTACGGGAACCTGGTGACCTACCTTCGGGCCAACGGGATGGTCCCTCCCTCCAGCCAGGGCGGGATGTAGAGCACTCCCCGGGCTACTGCGGGAGACCCAGCCGGGCCAGTAAGGCCCGGAACCGGGGGTCCTGGCGGACGGGGTCGAAGATGGGGTCGACGGAGATGTAGGGCATGTTGTTGTCGTGTTCTGCGAAGGCCTGCTCCAGGTAGGGAAGGGACTCCTCCGCCATCCCGCCCCTGAGGAGGAGCGTCGCCACCTGCCAGGGCCGGACATACATGGTGTCCACTCTGGTGAGAAAGAGGTCTGCGACACCCCGTAATGCCGCCGCATACCCCCCGGTTTCGTACCCCTGCTCCAGTGCAGCCAGGGCCTCCGGGTCTCCCGCATAGGAAGCTCGCCACATCCCCATGGCCTCCTCGTTCCGCCCAAGGAGGTGGTAGGTAGTACGCAAGGTAGAGATGATCAGGGGGGCCTGGGGGTCCCGTTCCTGAGCAGCCAGAAGCACCGCTTCAGCCTCCTCATACCGGCGGAGGAAGTTGAGGGTCATGGCCCGAAAGCTCTGAACGATGGTGCTGAAGGGATCGAACTCCGCCGCCGCCTCCGCCTCCCGAAGGGCCTCCTCGTCCCGGTTGAAGAATAGGAGGACATGGGCGTGCCCGGCCCGGGTCTGGGAGTCGGTGGGATCCACCTCCAGGACTTGGGCGTAGGCCTCTTCTCCCTCAACGAACCTCCATTCGCCCCAGGTCAGGCGGCCCGCCCTCGATTCCTGGACCACTGGGTGGGAAGGGTCGATGGCCTCCGCCCGGGCCATGGCCTCCCGACCTCTGCGGTTCGCCTCGACGCCAGAAACAAGGCCCATCTGGGCCCTGCCCAACCACACGTGAGCAACCCCGACCCAACCTTCCACCGAGAGGGAGTCCCGTTCGAGAATCAGCTCGTAGTATTCCAAGGCT
Source organism: Gemmatimonadota bacterium (assembly GCA_030618065.1). GTDB lineage: Bacteria > Gemmatimonadota > Gemmatimonadetes > Longimicrobiales > Gaopeijiaceae > JABDNZ01. Next base: position 2,142 of record JAUXEE010000252.1, on the reverse strand, counting down.
GTTGAGAGTCCCTCCTCAGAGAGTTTCTGCCAATGGAAGCGAGCCTGAAACAGGGCATCCTGGATCAGGGGATCCACTTCCTGGGCCTGGGCCAGTCGGGCCTGGTCCGCGTCATCCAACCGGACCCCCAGGGCCTCCGTGAGAGCCCGAACAACTTCGTGGTAGAGGGATACCACGTTCCCGAGGCTGGTCTGAAAGGATTCGGCCCAGAGGATAACTTCGCTTTGACCGTCCACGAGCTGTAGATCCACGGAGACTTGATCTCCGCTCTTCGAAGCGAACCCCTGCACGATCCCCTGGGCCTGCAGCTCGGAAGCGATTTCCCGGACAGAGAGGCGGGTGTCCGCGAACCTGGCTACCGCGGCCGAGGCGATGACCTGTAGCCCCGCCCCGACACCGGCCCTGGCCAGCTCAATAACGAGATCTTCATGTGTGCCCTGGACGAAGTAATCCTGGTCCGGGTCCTGTTCCCGGTTCACCAGAGGAAGGATCGCGACCCGGGCCATGGAGGGGCCGTCGGCCAGGGTACCGACCCACCACACTCCCACTCCCACCAGGGTGACCGCCACCCCGGCGACAGCCCCCCGGAGCATCCGGTGCCGATGGCGCTGCCGCGCGTCCCGTTCCACCTCGGCCCGGGTAGCAGCCGTCTCCAGGGCGGAGGTGAAGGCATCGGCCGTGGGAAATCGCTCCTCCGCATCCACTGCCATAGCCCGATTTAGGACCTCCTGGACCGTGGGTGGAACGTCGGGTCGGGCGGCTGTGAGGTCCGGGGCTGTTCCCGAGAGCTTCTTGACCAGGGACACCTGGGGATTGTTGGCTTCGAAGGGAATCTCCCCCGTGAGCATCTCCATGACGAGGCACCCCAGGGCATAGACATCGGCCCTCCGATCCACCACCCCCTCGTCGGTAAGCTGTTCGGGGCTCATGTACGTCACCGTTCCGACAGATACCCCGGTACGGGTCAGGCGCTCGTGGGTCTGGCTGGTCACCTGGGCGATTCCGAAGTCCCCCACCAGGGCGTGACCCGCCTGGAAGAGGATGTTTTCGGGTTTTACATCCCGGTGCACCAGCCCGTGTTCGTGGGCGTACTGGAGGGCATCGCCGATCTCCCGGGTGATTCGGATCGCCTCATCAAGAGAAAGGCGGGACTCCCGGTGGAGGCGGGCCCGGAGGGACTCGCCCTCCACGAAGGGCATTACGAAGTAGAGGAGACCGTCGGTTTCTCCGGAGTCGTGGAGTCCGAGGATGTTGGGGTGGTTCAGCCCGGCAACGGCTTCGATCTCCCGATGGAACCGTTCCGTCCCCAACCCCTGGGAGAGCTCGGGGCGAAGAACCTTGATGGCGACGGGACGATGGTGTTTGAGATCTTCGGCGAGATACACCACCGCCATACCGCCTGCGCCGACCTCTCCTTCGATGCGGTAGCGTCCGGCGAGGGCGTTCTCCAACCGGCCTTGGGTGTCCATCCTTCAAGATGGGTCAGTGGCCCCCCAAGAAAAAGAGGCATGGTACCAGAGCCCGGGAGGCTTCAGGTGGTGCGGGCTCGGACCGGCGGGGGCAGGTCAGGGAAAGGGCTTGGGCGAAATGGGCCTGGGTAGACTCGAGCCGGAGGCGTGCTCCGCGAAAACCTCATCCGCCTAGTCAGGGTTGACGGTTCGGCCTCCACCACCGGACCGTGGGACCATGGCTTCATGGCTCCTTCTGGTCTTTCGTGCCCTCTCCGGCATTGCTCGATCACGCGCTTTCCTGGCCGGCCACGCCGGTGCTTTGTGGGCTTCACCAGGACTACCAAATCGCCGCGTAGACAGGATCGTTCTCGTTTCCTGCCGCCGGCCCATGCGGGCCCGGTCGTACCTGGTCATGCCCACAATTCCGGATTCCGGCATCGACAGAGCCGGACGTGTTCCCTTCGGGCGACGCTTGATCCCTCGGGAGCCAAGCGAAGGGGCATCAGTCCCGCCGTGGGACACCAACTGCCCCAAGAATTCACACGGATGGAGTTTTCGCGGACCACGCCCGCTTCTGGGGACCGCCGCCCGGATCGGAATCTGCCCTCTTACCTGTCATGGCATCGCTGGGTTCCAAAGGTCAGAACGGATCAGGGTCGAGGGCGGAGAAAGCATCGTCGTCGTATTCGAT
>JAUXEE010000026.1 GCA_030618065.1 Gemmatimonadota bacterium | reverse complement strand
CCTCCTCGATGAAGTGCTGGGCCCCGATCCCACACCCAAAATGCTGCGATTCCGGCATAGGCGGTCCGGCCTCACCCTTCTCCCCCTGGCAGCCGCCGCAGCCATGGTCGCCCTCTTCCTCGGGTGCGAATCTCGACTCCCAGGCGATCCCTATTCCCCGCCCCAACGAGCCCCTGGGTTGGGGCTGGAGGTCCCGGAAGGCCGCAACGTCGCCGTCATGGCGACGAGCGATCCCGACATCACCGTCCTCTGGCTTTTTTGATGGAGGTTGTTCAAATGAGATTCCCCAGACTCCTCTTTGTCCTCTTTGCCCTCGCGCCGATCGTCCTCCTTTTCGGGGCCTGTGACCGGGCAGCGAAACTGGATGTTCAGACCTTCAACCTGGAGCATCGCGTCGGATATGAGGCGGCCGAGCTCATCGACCCCTATGTGTTTGGAGACAGGGCCGAGAACCCGGGGGCCATGAGCGCCACGATGGACGCCATCACCGTGAGAGAGACCCGGGACAACCTGGACAAGATCAGCCGCGTATTGGATGATTTCGACCAGCCCATCCCGGGCATCAGGCTCTACTTCCAACTCATCGAGGCTGACTCTTTCGAAGATGAGGACCCGGCCATCGCCGACGTGGTCCAGGAGCTGCGGTCTCTCTTCCGATTCGAGGGTTACCGTCTTCTGGGTGAGGCCATGGTCCCCGTGGCCGGCGGTAGCCAGGAGCGTCAGGCTTTCTCCCAACGGTTCCTAGGGGTGGACAATCCCATCACCGTGGAAGCCGAGGCCCGGGTCCTTCGCAGCGGGATCGTACGGCTGGATCCTGTCCAGTTGCGAGATCCGTGGAGCCAACTGATGGCCACATCTGTGAACGTCACGCCCGGTCAGACCATCGTGATCGGGGGCACTCAAGCCAGAACCGAATTGGTAAGCGGCAGCCCGACCGGCGAAACGGTCCTCATCCTCACCGTCCGCGCGGAGAAGGAGTGAGGGCGCGAATCCCCTGATTCGCCGACGGAAAGGGGTCAACCTGTCCGATTGAAGGCTGGTGGCTGCCCGAAAGGCCCATTATGTTCAAGGGTCTCATGGCGAACCGGGCTCTGGAGTAGCCCCAATTGGTGGAGAATACGATGCAGGGAGGCCCCCTCGGTTCCTGGCCGGAAGTAGAGCGGCGGCAGAGCAGCGAACGAAGGATCGACGCTGAACGCAGGATCCTCGAGGACCGAAGAAATCAAGAGGAACGACGATTGATGGACCGGCGCCGGGGCCGGAATTCCCGATTCCAGGCCACACTTCCGGACCGGAGAATCGAGATTTCACGTCGTTCGGAGGCCCTCAGGAGGCTCGTGGTCCGCAGGTCTGGTCTGGACCGTAGACTCCAACCCCTCTTTGCCTGACCCGGGACCCGCGTACCGCACCCCACCCCTCGAAAAGATTGACCCTTTCAAGCTTCCGGTGAAACATTTGGATATCACGACAGTCATCGGAAGGTACGTGAATGCTCCAGTTGGACATCCGGGAGCGCCGGAAGGGATTGGATCGGCGTATGGCCCGGGATCGCAGATCAGGCACCGACCGGCGATCCGCCCTGGACCGGCGGCTTGCCCCTGAGGCTGCGGCGGTGAACCGCAGGATCAGCGATCAGAGGTCCGGTACCGACCGGAGGGTCAGAAGGCGACGGCGCACGGAGGATCGAAGGAACGGAACCCAGCGTTGGATAAGGCTGGGATGAGATTCAGCTCCCCGTAGCTTTCTCGGTCAGCCTTGAAGCCATCAGGCTTCTAAACGGATCCCGGCACTCCCTTGTGCCCATAACAGAGGATCCCGCTCTTCCCCTCCTTGCGGATCAACCGAAATTCCAGATCCACCTCCATGCCGGGTAGGACCGTGGAGGGATCGCAGTCCACGACCTGGGTCATGAAGCGGGCTCCTTCCGCTGTTTCCACCACGGCCATGGCGTAGGGCGCTTCGTTCAGGAAGTCATCCGGGGGAACGTGAATGACCGTCGAAGTCACGACTGTTCCTCTCGGGGAGAGCTTCACCTGCTCCATTTCCTGCCCCCGGCAGGCCGGACAGACCTTTCGGGCTGGATAGGACACCCGGCCGCACCCGGCGCACTTGCCGGCCTCCAGGCGAAAGCGAGCCGGGATCTCACGATGATAGCGTGGGCTCGGCATGATCAGACCCCCTGGAAGATGTGGACGACGGAGCTAGCACCCGAACCCCCCAGATTCTGGGCCAGGCCGATGTTGGCACCCTCCACCTGAACCTCTCCCCCTTCACCGCGAAGCTGTTCGATGATGGTCACGGCCTGGGCGATCCCCGTGGCGCCCACAGGGTGTCCCTTGGACTTCAGGCCTCCGCTCACATTCACCGGGATCCTTCCCCCCAGGTCGGTGATTCCCTCCCGCGCGGCGTCCTTACCCTTTCCGCGCTCCACGAAGCCCAGCGCCTCGTAACAGCAGATCTCGGCGATGGCGAAGCAGTCGTGGACCTCGGCCACGTCGATGTCCTCGGGCGTCAGGCCGGCCATCTCGTAGGCCCGTTTTCCCGAGAGGTCCACTACGTCCAGATCGGCCGGGTCAGCCCGGTCCGCCAGAGCCAGCGTCGACGTGGCGGCCCCGCTGGCCAGAATCTTCACCGGTCGATCGGTAAACTCATGAGCCCGGTCCAGGGGGCAGAGGAGGAGAGCCGCTCCTCCGTCCGTCACAGGGGAGCAGTGCAGCAACCGAAGGGGTTCAGCCACCATGCTGGAGGTCATGACATCCTCCAGGGACATCACGCGCCTGAACTGAGCGTGAGGGTTCTTCGCCCCATTCCTATGGGCCTTCACGCTTACCCAGGACATGTCCTCCTCCGTGGTCCCGTACTTCTCCATATGGGCCCGGGCGATGAGGGCGTAGAGTCCCGGGAAGGTCACGCCGTAGTAGACCTCCTGCTCCTGGTCCGATGCTGTAGCCAGGACCCCGGTGACATCCGCCCCGTCGTTCATCTTCTCCACCCCGGAAGCAAGAACCAGGTCGCTCATACCCGAGGCTACTTCCAGGTAGGCGGAGCGAAGAGCCATCCCCCCTGAGGCACAGGCTGACTCTACCCGGGTCGCCGGCACGCCGGCGACTCCGAGGTGGTCCGCCATAAGAGGCCCCAGGTGTTCCTGGCCTACGAACTGCCCTGCGGACATGTTGCCTATATAGATGGAGTCGATTGAATCCACCCCGGCGCTCTTCATGGCTCCCAGGGCCGCCTCCACGAACAAGTCTCGGAGGCTCATGTCCCAGAGCTCTCCAAACTTGGTCATCCCCGATCCAACAATTGCCACCTCTCGCATCCGTATCTCCTCCCCCTCGATCTCTACGCTCGAAGGACCGATCCCACCCCCAGGACGGGGTCCGGTCAGTCGTTGAGAATGATCTTCTCGCGAAGCTTCGCGTACTCTCCGTACGTCAGGTATTTCCTCGGGTTGTCCAGCATGGAGCGGACCGTGGGGGCCAGCCCCTGGCGCTCCGGCAGAAGCTCCGTGGCCTTCATGATGAAGGAGTCGCTTCCGGCTCCACTCCCGAAGGAGGTGATGAGGATCAGATCCCCCGGATCCGCCACGTCCAGGATGGCCGCCAACCCCGTGGGGGAAGAGCCGGAATAGCTGTTCCCCATGAGGTTCACCACCCATCCGGTCTCCATTTGCTTCTGGGTGAAACCCATCCGCTTCCCGGCGGCGAGGGGAAATTTTCCGTTGGGCATGTGGAGGACGACGTACCTGAAGTCCTCCGGCTTATGGCCCGAGCGATCCAGGATCCCCTGCGTGGCCGACATCACATGATGGAAATACGCCGGCTCCCCGGTGAATCGTCCCCCATGCCGGGGGTAGAATTCCCCCTCCCTGCGCCAGAAGTCCGGGGTGTCGGAGGTATAGCTGTAGGTGTGGAGAAACTCAGCCAGGAGCTTCTCTCTTCCGAAGATGTAGGCGGCGCCACCGGCCGATGCCGAGAATTCCAGGGCGTCGTTGGGCGCGCCCTGAGAGGTGTCGGCTCCGATCCCCATGGCATACTCGACCCGGCCCGATTCGACCATGGCCAGAGCCACGGACATGGCTTCAGTACCGGCCTTACAGGCGAACTCGAAGTCGGCGACATGGATCTCCGGACCCAGTCCAAGGGCCTCGAGGACGACGGTGCCGGAAGGCTTCACGGCGTAGGGGTGAGACTCGGACCCGATATAGAGGGCTCCCACCTTCTGGGGATCGATCCCGGCCCGAGCCAGGGCCCCCCGACCTGCGGCCACCGAGATGGTGATAGTGTCCTCGTCGAGGCCCGGAACCGACTTCTCCTTTAGAAGAAGTCCCCTTTGAATGGTCGCTGGGTCCTTCCCCCATTGGCGAGCGATCTCCTCACTCTTGATTCGGTTCCGAGGAATGAAGGCCCCGTAACCCACGATTCCTGGCATTTCCACCTCCTGGTGCCAGCTGCGTTTGACGAAAGTGGTGTCCCCCGGTACCCGAACAGGGTACCCGAGGGTCCCTGAAATGCTTCCGAATGAGACCGACCTGGCATTCTGCCGCTTTTCCCCCCTCTGCGACAGGGGCAAGGGCCCATGAGTGGCCTGGAAAAGGGTCCGATTTCCGGTCCTTGCCACCATGGGGGCCACCACCCATTATTCGGTGTTTTTCGGGGACCGGGAGACCCTTCCGGAGGTCCCCGTTTTCCATTCTCTGTTTTCAGGAGAGCACCATGCGGGAAGCCGTGGAACGACTCTGGCCGGAACTGGAATGGATCTCCGACCCCCAACTCAGGGAGCAGGTAACCCAGAGCTGGATGGTGGCTTTCGAGCGCAGTCCCCTGGATCCAGACGATCTGAATCGAATCCCCTTCACTCTGCTGATACCTGACTGCCCTGCGACGTTCATGGAGCATAAGCGATGTGTGGTCCACATCGCTCGGCGGAGCGCTGAGGCCATGGACGAGTTTCTGGGACGGGGCCTTCCCATCGACCTGGATGTGGTCATCGCTGGGGCCATTCTGGCCGATGTCGGGAAGGTCCTGGAGTACGAGCGGGTCGATGGTGTGGCGGTACAGAGCGCTCGCGGGCAGGCCCTTCGACATCCCTTCACGGGTGTAGCGGTGGCCATGGAGTGCGGTGTTCCCGACGAAGTGAGCCACATCATCGCCACCCATGCCGCCGAGGGAAATCTGGTAACCCGGTCCACCGAAGCGTGGATCGTCCATCATGCCGACTTCATGAGCTACGAACCATTCAAGACCCTGGCGAAGTGAAGAAACTACAAATTCCCAGGAATCGGGGGAGATAAAGCCATGTCCGAGACCATCACCGCCACCATGGCCCGCTGGGCAGCGGACCTTTCATACGACCAAATCGGCGAGGCAGCCGTTGGGGAGGCTCGAAGATACCTTCTGGACACTCTGGGCTGTGCCTTCGGGGGGTACCAACAGGAGGACGCGGAAATTGCTCTCGGTGTCCTGGACGAGGTGGCTGGGGCCGGTGGGGCCACAGTCCTGGGCTCAGGAAAGAAGATGGACCCGGTCTCTGCCTCCCTGGCCAACGCTCTTATGGTCAGGGTCATGGACTACAACGACATTTATTGGCAGCAGGACCCTTCCCACCCCTCCGACATCATCCCCGCGGCCATGGCCTTGGGAGAGCGAGCCGGGGGCGACGGGAAAGATCTCATCGTGGGAATCGTCCTGGGCCACGAGTTCGAGATGCGCCTCTGCGAGGCGGCCTTCCCAGGGATCAGGGAAAGAGGTTGGCATCATGCCACCCTCACGGCCTTCGTGTCCCCCATAGTGGGCGGGCGAATGCTGGGGCTCTCCTGGGAGCAGATCCAGCACGCCATCGGGATCTCGGCTTCCCGCCACGCCACCCTCGGAGCCGTCACGGCGGGCAAGCTCACCATGATGAAGAACACGGTGGACCCCATGGCGACTCAGAGCGGTGTTCTGGCCGCCCTCCTGGCCGAGAAGGGGTACACAGGCCCCGAGCATGTCATCGACGGTAAGGAAGGCCTGGTCCACTGCTACGGGCCCGAGTGGAAGCTGGAGGTACTGACGGAAGGGCTGGGCGAAAGCTGGCGCATCGAACGGTGCGGGATGAAGGCTTTTCCCACCGAGGCCCTCACCCACGCCCCCATCTCCGCCACCCTGGACCTGGTCATCGAAAACGATCTGGCCCCGGATGAGGTGGAGAAGATCCACATCCGCTCCCTGGCCCGATCCGCTGACATTCTTGCCGACCCGACCAAGTACGACCCGAGAAACAAAGAAACAGCGGACCACTCCCTGCCCTATGTCATCGCCGCTGCCCTGGCCGACAGGCAGGTGACCCCGCTTCAGTTCACCCTGGAGAAGATCATGGATGAGCGGATCCGGGCCCAACTGAACAAAGTGGTGGTGGTGGCGGACGATGGGATCGAGGCCGTGTTTCCCGAGCTTCAGCGGGTCATCGTTACCATCCATACCACCGATGGGCGGGAGTTCACCAAACAGTTGGATTACCCCAAGGGCGACCCGAGGAATCCCCTCACCGACGCCGAGATCGAAGAGAAGTTCGACGCCCTGGCCTCACCCATCCTCTCGACTGGAGCCCGGCAGCGGGTGAAGGAGGCCGTGTGGGCGCTGGAGGACGTGGCCTCCATCAGTGAGCTCATGGAGCTCTGCGTGGCGGACATTCACTGAGGCAGGCGCCCGACTATGAGTCAGACCGTAAGGAGCCAGACCGTCATGAGCCAGACCGTTGTGGAGAAGATCGCCCAGGCCCACATGACGGAAGGCCCGGACCGACCCCTCCGGACCGGGGACGTCATCAGCCTGAAGCCTCGGCACATCCTCACCCACGACAACACCGCCGCGGTCATGGGGAAGTTCAAGGCCATCGGCGCCCGGGCCATCCACGACCCGGGACAACCCGTGTTCGCCCTGGATCATGACATTCAGAATACATCTGAGGTGAATCTATCTAAGTATAGAACTATCAAAGACTTCGCAGTAGAGCACGGAATCGATTTCTACCCCGCCGGAACGGGCATCGGCCACCAGGTCATGGTCTCCATGGGATACGTCCTGCCGGGCTCGCTGGTAGTGGCCTCGGACTCCCACGCCAACATGTACGGTGCCCTAGGAGCTCTGGGGACACCGGTGGTCAGGACGGACGCCGCGGCGGTCTGGGCCACCGGAGAGTTCTGGTGGCAGATTCCCCGGACGGTGGAGGTGGTTTTGCAGGGTGAACTCCCCGAGGGGGCCACGGGGAAGGACGTCATCATCACCCTCTGCGGCCTTTACAACCAGGGAGAAGTCCTGAACGCGGTGGTGGAGTTCACCGGTCCGGGGGTGGCCACCCTCAGCATGGACGCCCGATTCTCCATCAGCAACATGACCACCGAGTGGGGTGCTCTGGCTGGGTGGTTCCCCGCCGACGGAGTCACTCTGGCGTATCTGAGGGGGCGGAAGGGGCATTTGGAAGCGCTGGGTGTCGACAGGATCAGTGAGAAAGAGATGGCATCCTGGGAGGAAGTTCCCCTGTCTCCGGACCCGGATGCCACCTATGCCGCCAGAATCCGCCTCGATCTCTCCAAGGTGAGCCCCCACGTGTCGGGGCCCGATTCTGTTCAGGTCATGCGGTCCCTGGCTGAGATGGAGGAGGAGGGCCTCCCCATCGACAAGGCGTACCTGGTCTCCTGCGTGAACTCTCGATTGGAGGACCTGGAGGCCGCCGCCGCCGTGATCAGGGGAAGGAAGGTGGCCGAGGGAGTCGACCTCTATGTCGCCGCCGCCAGCGCGGAGATACAGGAAGCCGCCGAGGCATCTGGGGCCTGGGCCTCTCTCGTGGAAGCGGGCGCAAAGGTCCTTCCCCCCGGGTGCGGTCCCTGTATCGGCCTGGGCACGGGGCTTCTGGAGGACGGCGAGGTGGGGATCAGCGCCACCAATCGGAATTTCAAGGGCAGAATGGGATCGCGGTCGGCTAAAGCTTACCTGGCGAGTCCCGAGGTCGTGGTGGCCTCTGCCGTGGCGGGCCGGATCATGGGCCCCCAAGCCCTTCTTTACGGCCAAACCACCTCCCGAACGAGGCCGGATCCGGACTACCATGAACTCGAGGCTCCTCTGAGGGACGCGGAAGAAGTGGAGATACTTCCTGGCTTCCCCGCGAGCCTCTCCGGAAGACTGGTATTCACCCCTGCCGACAACCTGAACACCGATGGGATCTACTCCAAGGACTACACCTACAGAGATGGGATGACCAGGGAGGAAATGGCCCAGGTGGTCATGGAGAACTACGACCCATCCTTTGTGGAGCGGACCCGGCAGGGGGACATCCTCGCAGGTGGGTGGAACTTCGGAACCGGATCCAGCCGGGAACAGGCGGCAACGGCCCTCCAGGCCAAGGGGATCGCCCTGATCCTGGCGGGGAGCTTCTCCCAGACCTACCTGCGGAACGCGTACAACAACGGGTTTGTCTGCATCGAATGCCCCAAGCTCGTGACCCGTCTGAAAGAGGAGTTTCGGGCCGACGTCGAAGGTGGTACCCTCACCCTGATTCCGGGGGATACCCTGGAAGTGGATTTTTCTCGGGGAGCCGTCGCGTTCAGAGGCGACCTCTTCCCCTTCCCTCCCCTGGGCTCCGTTCCCCAGGGCCTGGTGGTGGCGGGGGGGAGCGAGAATCTGGTTCGAAAAAAATTGGGATTGACCGACTGACTCATTGCTCAAACAACAAAACCCCTGGAGTGAAGCTGACAATGGCACGCCGCACTGTGGTCACTATGCCCGGAGATGGGATTGGAAAGGTCGTTCTCGAGGATTCCATCCGTGTTCTGGAGGCAGTGGGATTCGAGGCCGACTACGTTCATGCCGACATTGGCTGGGAGTTCTGGGTCAAGGAGGGGAATCCCCTTCCCCAGCGTACGCTTGATCTCCTGGAAGAGCACCACCTGGGCCTCTTCGGAGCCATCACCTCGAAACCGAAAAACGAGGCGGATCTCGAGCTGGCTCCGGAGCTGAGGGACAAGGGATATGTCTACTTCAGCCCCATCGTGGGTTTGCGCCAGAAGTTCAATCTGGATATCTGCATTCGTCCCTGCCGCTCCTTCGCAGGAAACCCCCTGAACTTCATTCGCAGGACGGCGGATGGCGGCTTCGAGGAACCCCCCGTGGACGCCGTGATCTTCCGGCAGAACACCGAGGGCCTTTACGGGGGAATCGAGTGGACGAATCCGCCGGACCAGGTCAGGGAAGCCATGGCGACCCACACCAAGTTCAAGGGGGTTGCCCATGTCCCCAGCGAGGATATGGCCATCTCCACCCGGGTTTTCACTCGAAACGCCTGCCGGAGAATCCTCGAGGCCGCCTTCGAGTACGCCGAAAAGCACGGGTATGAGTCGGTCACCGTTTGTGAAAAGCCCAACGTTCTCCGGGAGACCTCCGGCATGATGGAGGAGGTGGCCCGTGAGGTTCAAAAGGAGCACCCCACCATCCAACACTGGTCCACCAACATCGACGCCCAGATGATGTGGCTCACCAAGAACCCTGAGAATTATGGGGTTTTGGTAGCGGGGAACATGTTCGGTGACATCGTGTCCGACGCCTTTGCGGGCCTGGTGGGCGGTCTCGGCTTCGCCTGCTCCGCCAACATCGGGGACGAGGTGGCTGTTTTCGAGCCCACTCATGGTTCGGCGCCGAAATACGAAGAGCTGGATCCGCCCATCGTGAATCCCATCGCCATGATCCTCTCGGCAGCCATGCTCCTGGATCATATTGGTGACACGGATAAGGCCACGCGGATTCGCGAAGCCGTTGGCGCGGTGGTGACCGAAGGGAAGGTTCGCAGCTACGACATGAAAAAGATCCCCGGGGGATCCAGCTCCATCGAAAAGGGTGCTGCGACCACTTTCCAGGTTACCGATGCCATCATCGAGAAGCTCGGATAGGGAGCGACCTATGGCGGGCCATGCAGGGACCGGAGAGGCCGGACGTCGGGGATCCGACGTCCGGTCCGACTGTTGGATCGCAGTCGAAATTGCGGAGGGCGGCGGAATCCAGCTCGAGCTGGCCTCGAAGGTAAAGGCCCTCTACGGACGCTCCATCCGTGAGGGGATTCGGGAGACCCTGGCCGCTCTCGACATCGAAAACGTCCGGATCCAGGTGGACGATCAGGGCGCCCTTCCCTGGATGATCCAGGCTCGCTTGGAGGCGGCTCTTCGCCGGACCGGGATTGACGTCTCCGGCGACGCCAGACCTGAAGCCCGGGCGAACCCTCGGCCGGAGGGGACCGCCAAAGACCGACTCCGCCGCTCCAGGCTCTATCTCCCCGGGAACGAACCGAAATTCGCCGTCAACGCCGGGCTTCACGGCCCCGACGGGGTGATTCTGGACCTGGAGGACTCGGTCCATCCGAACGAGAAGGATGCCGCCCGTATCATGGTCCGAAACGCTCTGCGGTGTGTGGACTTCGGCCAGTCGGAGCGCATGGTCCGGATCAACCAGGGTGAGATGGGGCTGGAAGATCTGGCTGCGGTGGTTCCCGAGGGACCGGAGATGATTCTCATCCCAAAGGTGGAGACTTCAGCTCAGGTCGAGCAGGTTCAGGCCGGAATCGACAGCATTCAGAAGGCCCGGGAGCTGGCCCAGCCCATCTGGCTCATGCCCATCCTGGAATCAGCCCAGGGAGTGGAAAACGCCCTCCACATCGCCCTGGCGTCTCCCTTCGTGGCGGCTTTGACGATAAGGCTCGAAGACTACACCGCTGATCTGGGCGTGGTGAAAACCCCGGAGGGCACGGAGTCCCTTTGGGCCAGGAGCCGGCTGGTACATGCCGCCCGGGCGGCGGGGGTTCAGGCCATCGATTCGGTGTACGGCGACGTGGCCGACGAGGAAGGGCTCCTCTCCTGGGGAAAAGGGTCCAGGGCTATGGGCTGCCAGGGGATGGGGTGTATCCACCCGCGGCAGATAAGGACCATCCACGAAGCCTTCGCCCCCGGTGCCGAAGAGCTCCAGAAGGCTCTCCGCATCGTGGAGGCGTTTCGGGAAGCCGAGGAGAAAGGTTTGGGGGTCGTGAGTCTGGGTACGAAGATGATCGATCGGCCCGTGGTCCTCAGGGCGCGGAAGTTGGTGGAGCAAGCCAGGGCGACCGGCCTCATTTCGGACTCTGACGCCGGCCAGGGTGACGACGGCGAGGAGGAGGTGAAATGACCGACTTCGGCTTTGTTCAAAACGCCGCAGGCCGAAAGGTCCCGACGGTGGTGAACGGGAAGCCCCAGCCCCCGTTTCAGGGCGTGGGTGCTTTTCAGCCCTCCGGGTCCAAAGCGGCTCCGCCCATTCGTTCTTGCCAGGATTACCCGGCCGACGGGGACAAGCGCCTTCCCGATCTGAGAACGGCCCTGGAGCGGTGTGGCCTTCGGGACGGGATGACCCTCTCCTCCCACCACCACCTCCGTAACGGCGACCGGGTGGCTTTGGAGGCACTGCAGGTGGCTGGGGAGCTGGGGGTCAAAGATCTCATCTGGTTCCCCTCGGCCTCCTTCCCCTGCCATGAGCCCGTCATCGACCTCATGAACCAGGGGGTGGTGCACCACATCGAGGGCAGCATGAACGGTCCCCTGGGCCGGTATACGTCCCAGGGCGAAATGCGGGGCCTCGGGGTCCTCCGCTCCCATGGAGGAAGGTGGCAGGCCATCCAGGACGGCGACGTGCACATCGACATCGCCGTCATCGCCGCACCGACCGCCGATCCTTTCGGCAACGCCAATGGTTCCCATGGCCCCTCGGCCTGCGGATCGTTGGGTTTCGCCCTGGCCGATTCCATCTATGCCGACCACGTCATCGTGGTCACCGACAACCTCGTCCCCTTTCCCTGCATTCCTTGGCAAATCCAGGGAAACAATGTGGACTATGTGGTAGAGGTAGACTCCATAGGCGATCCCTCTAAAATCGTTTCCGGCACCACTCAGATCACAAAAAGTCCTGATCGTCTCCTCATTGCCGAATACGTGGCCCGCTTCGTCCGGGATGCCGGAATCATGAAGGATGGCTTTTCCTTCCAGGCCGGCGCCGGGGGGATCGCCCTGGCTTTCGCCCAATTCCTGAAAGAGATGATGAAGGATGCCGGAGTGAAGGCCCGCTTCGTGAGGGGAGGGTCCACCCAGTATCTGGTGGAGATGATGGAGGAAGGGCTTACGGACTACATCCTGGACGGCCAGACCTTCGATCTGGCTGCCGTGGAATCCATCGCCACCCATCCACACCACATACCCACTTCCCCCTTCACCTCCTACAACTACCATGGAAAGGGGAACTTCGCCTCCATGGTGGATGCCGTCGTCCTGGGGGCGACCGAAGTGGATGTGAACTTCAACGGGAATGTGAACACTCATTCCGACGGGGTCCTCCTTCACGGAATCGGCGGATGGCAGAACTGCCTCTTCAGTGCGTGCACCATCCTCGCTGTCCCGGCCGTTCGGGACCGGATCCCCGTCCTCGTCGAGGAGGTGACCACCATCACCGGACCCGGGGAGCTCATCGATGTGGTGGTGACGGAACGAGGCATCGCCATCAATCCGCTGCGGACCGATCTTCTGGATGCGGTTGAGGGTTCAGACCTCCCGATACGCCCCATTCAGGAGATCAAGGAAGAGGTGGAGAGCATCATTGGTGGGAAGCCCGAAGCCCCCCAGCTCATCGACCGACCAGTAGCCGTCATCAAGTGGGTGGACGGAACGGTTTTGGACACGGTCTGGCAGATCGCCGACTGAGACCCGTCCCCCCTTCTTCTTTCTACGTTTTTTCCGGAGGCCAGCAGGCATGGACCCCATCGTTGAGTGCGTTCCGAACATTTCCGAGGGCAGGAATCCCAGTGCCATCAAGGAAGTCACCGATGCCATCGAGGGGGTGGCCGACGTGCGCCTCCTGGACGTGGACCCGGGCGAAAAGACCAATCGCACGGTCATCACCTTCGTGGGGCCACCGGCTGCCGTGGAGGAAGCTGCCTTTCAGACGGTGAAACGGGCTTCTGAGGTCATCGACATG
>JAUXEE010000206.1 GCA_030618065.1 Gemmatimonadota bacterium | reverse complement strand
GGGGGGAATCGCCGTAAGGCTGCAGAGCGGTTGGGGATAGGAGAGAGGACCCTCTACCGGAAGATCAAGCGGTACGGATTGGACGAATAGAAGGCTGCCCTCGTGATGGAGAGGGCCGTTAACCGCCGGCCCTGGCCCTCACCTTGGTTCTCTCAGCCTCCAAGAGGGGGAGAACCCGGTCCTGCCAGGTTTCATTCCTCAATCGCTGGTATTCGGCAATCAGGTCCGCTTCCCACTCGATGCCCCCCTCAAAAGCGTAAATCGCCATCCGGGCCTCCTGCTGCCCCAATCTCTGGGTACCCCAGGAGGGGGTGATGGGAGCGATGCCCTGGGGTCTGAGCCGAAGGCCGCGGTTCACCAGGAGGAGATCCTCGGGTTCGTAGGTGACGTCGGGCTCATAACTGAAGAGGCTCACCAAGAAGAGGCTAGGATGGGACGCCAAGGAGGTCCTGGCTGCTCGTGGCCCGTGAATTTCGGCCAGAGCTCTGAGTCTCTCATACGTATCCGGTGCCGTGAGGCGGATGATTCCCTCTTCCAGCGGAGTGATCTTGATGAGGAGGTCTCCGCTCTGGAGCTGAAGAGAGATCTGGTCCTGGTGTAGGGTTCCGTAGCCTCGAGGCACCAGGAGGGACTCGGCTTCCCGGGGTGCTTCTTCAGGGCCGGGGGCGGAGGGTGAGGGTGGAACTCCCGAGCTGCATCCAGGGAGAAAAAGGGCCGACAGAAGAAGGGTGAAGGCCGGGGCTCTCATAGTGCCTCCAGGGCTTGGTTTCCGCTTCATCCTTCCTGAGGAGGAAGGAGGTCGTCCAGTGCGGTCAGGAGGGAATCGCGTCCCTCTCCTGTCTTAGATGAAAAAGCCAACAGTTGTTCCGGGTCAAGGGCGAGCTTCTCTGCCGCGGAATCCAGCGTCTTCTCCCTCTTGCCTTTGGGGACCCGGTCCATCTTGGTCAGAATCACCAGGGCGGGCACTCCCAGCTCCCCCAGGTACTCCATCATCTCCTGATCCAGCTTGAAGGGGGGGTGCCGGCCATCGACGAGGTGGACGACTCCGCAGAGACTTTCCGGCCGGGAGAGGTACCATTCCACAAGACGTCGCCAACTGTCCCTGACCGGGCCCGGTGCTCTCGCATATCCGAAGCCCGGGAGGTCCACCAGAAAGAACCGGTCGTTCACCCTGTAGAAGTTCAGCATCTGGGTCTTTCCCGGCTTCGACGACACGCGGGCCACCTTTTTGCGGGTTCGGCCCAGGAGGACGTTGATGAGGGAGGACTTCCCGACATTGGATCGCCCTGAGAAAGCGACCTGGGGGAGGTCCCCGGGAAGGGGATTCTTGGGAGAGGCTACGGACCCAGCGAACTCCACGGACCGAATGATCATTGAGAGAGCTGGACCCCTGGCTCCTGGGCGCTATCCAGGAGATCCTTCGGGGCAGGATCGGGCCGGCTGGTTGGGAGGGAGAGGAGAGCCCCTTCCAGGACCTCATCCATGGTGCGGACCAGGAGGAATTCGACACCGTTCCTGACCTCCTCCGGTAGCCGTTCCAGGTCGTAGGCGTTGGTAGAGGGGAGGAGAACCCGTTTGATGTGGCCCTGAAAGGCGGCAACCGCTTTCTCTTTCACCCCACCCACGCCAAGAACTCGACCTCGGAGGGTGATCTCACCCGTCATAGCCACATCCGATCGGGTGGGAATCTCCGTGAGGGCCGAAATCAACGCTACGGCGATGGTGATTCCCGCTGAGGGACCATCCTTGGGGGTGGCGCCCTCCGGAATGTGGATATGGATGTCCACTTCCTCATGAAAGGTCGGGCTGAGCCCGAAGAGGCGGGCCCTGGATCGGGCGTAGGTGACGGCCGCAAAAGCCGATTCCTTCATGACGTCACCCAGTGTGCCGGTGAGCTGGATCTTACCGGATCCGGGAATCACGGCCACCTCGACGTCCAGAATCTCTCCTCCTGCGGCAGTCCAGGCCAGGCCGTTGGCGATGCCGGCCCTCCCCATTCCCTCCTCACGGGGCTCGGGCGTGTAGGGTGGCGGGCCCAACAACTTCTTCAGCTTCTCCGGCTCGACAGTTGGGAGGTGCTCCGGGTCCCGTACTCCTTCGGCGACACCCCGGGCCAACTTCCTCGCCACGCCACTGATCCGTCGCTCGAGCTCCCTGACCCCTGCCTCCCTGGTGTACTCTCTGATGATCAGCTCGAGAGCGCCGTCAGAGATGGATGCTGCCCCTTCCTTCAGGCCATGGCGGAGGGACTGTTTCGGCCAGATGAACCGTTGGGCGATGATCTTCTTCTCGGTAGTGAGGTAGCCGGGGATTCGGATGACCTCCATCCGATCCCTCAAGGGCTCCGGAATCCCTACCAGGGTGTTGGCTGTGGCGATAAAGAAGACGTCGGAGAGATCGAATTCCATCTCCAGGTAGTGGTCGGTAAAGGTTCGGTTCTGTTCCGGATCCAGGACCTCCAGGAGGGCGGCTCCAGGGTCTCCGTGAAAGTCCCGGGCAAGCTTGTCCACCTCGTCCAGGAGGAAGACGGGATTCCGGGTCCCGGATCTCCGCATCCCCTGGATCACCCGACCGGGAAGGGCTCCAACGTAGGTGCGCCTGTGCCCCCGGATCTCGGCTTCGTCACGGATCCCCCCCAAGGAAGCCCGAATGAACTCCCTGCCAAGGGCCCTGGCGATGCTCCGGCCCAGGGAGGTCTTTCCTACGCCAGGGGGGCCCACGAGGCAGAGGATGGGCCCCTGCAGATCCGCCACCAGGGAAAGGACGGCGATGTGGTCGAGGATTCGCTCTTTGACCTCGTCCAGGCCGAAATGGGCTTCGTCCAGGATCTTGGTGGCGTGGCCCACATCCAAGTTGTCTTCACTCTTCTTCATCCAAGGGAGGTCCAGGATCCAGTCCAGATAGGTCCGGATCACAGCGGCTTCCGGAGCCACGGGATTCAGGTGCTTCAGGCGATCCAGCTCACGCTCGGCCCGCTCTCTCGCTTCGGAGGGCATGGGAGTCTGCAGGAGCTTCGTCTCCATCTCCGCCCATTCACCCTCCGCGGACCCCAACTCCCTGGTGATGGCCTTGAGCTGCTCCTGGAGGTACAGTTGGCGGCGCCCCGTATCCATCTGGTTCTGAATCTGCTCGTCCAGCTTCTCTTCTATACGAAAAATCTCCAGCTCCCGGACGAGGATCTGCCGCAGCGTTTCAAGGTGATCTTCTAAATCCAGCGCCTCCAGTAGCTCCTGTTTCTCCATGGAGGAGAGGAGGAGGTGTCCCGAGATGAGATGGGCCAGGCGGACCCGGTCCAGAACGGCTGCCACCGTCCCGGACAACTCCCGGGGAAGTCGCTCGTTGCGTTCGATATAATCGTCGAAAAGGCGCCGAACCCCCCGGGCCAGAGCTTCCATCTCCGGGGTGATCGCAGTGGGCTCCTCCCTCTCGGCATCCACCGCCAGATCGATGTTGGCCCGGAACCCCTTCTCCCACGGGACGAATCCCCTGATATGAACTCTGCCCAAACCCTCCATGACCACCCTGGCCGTGTCGTCCGGCAGCCGCGTGGTTTGGATGACCCGTATGACGGTACCCAGGCGGTGGAGGTCTTCCTCGACGGGATCCTCCACCCCGGCGTCCTTTTGGGACACCAAAAGGAGGAGTCCGTCTCCCTTTTCCGCTTCCTCCAGGGCCGCCACGGAGGGGGCCCTTCCAATGAGCAGGGGGAGAACCATATAGGGGAAGAAGACCAGATCACGGAGGGCTATCACCGGGAGTTGCCCGGGGATCTCTACCTGTCCATCGATCCGGTGGAGGGTTGCCATTCAAACGCTCGGTTGAGGAGTGGGACCGCTGGAGAAAAACGCCGCGAGAATTCTGTCCAGGAGAATCCTTGCGACGCTTATGGTAGGGCGGAACAAGTGGCGCGGAAAGACCGAATCGTCAGGGATTTTCCATCAGGCCTCTTTTTTCTCGACCGCTGGGTGCAGGACCAGGAGGGGAGGCACCGTTCCCTCCACGCTCTCCGTCGTGATGACTACTTCCCGGACATCGGCTCTGGAGGGAATCTCGAAGAGCGTACCCCGCATGAGTTCTTCGATGACGGCCCTCAGCCCTCTGGCGCCGGTGCCCCTGTTCAGAGTTTTCGAGGCAATGGCTTCAACGGCGGCCGGTTCGAAAGTCAACCCGACATCCTCCAACTCGAGCATCTTCTTGTATTGCTTGATGAGGGCGTTCTTCGGCTCCTGGAGGATCCTCACCAGGATCTCCTCGTCCAGCTCGTCCAGAGTTACCGTCACCGGGAGGCGCCCCACCAGTTCGGGAATGAGGCCATAGCGCTGCAGGTCCTCCGGCTCCACGAGACGGAGAATATCCTCTCGCGAAGCTTCCATGTCTTTTCCGGTGAAGCCGATCTGCCGCTTCCCGACCCGGGATTCGACGATCTTCTCCAACCCGTCGAAAGCCCCCCCGCAAATGAAGAGGATGTTCCGGGTGTCGACCTGGATGTATTCCTGCTGAGGGTGTTTCCTTCCCCCCTGAGGTGGCACCGAGGCAACGGTACCTTCGAGGATTTTCAGGAGGGCCTGCTGGACCCCTTCCCCCGAGACATCTCGGGTGATGGATGGGTTCTCGGATTTCCGGGCGATCTTGTCCAGTTCATCGATGTAGACGATGCCTTTTTCCGCCTCACT
>JAUXEE010000174.1 GCA_030618065.1 Gemmatimonadota bacterium | reverse complement strand
GAGGGTTCTCCATGTCGGAAACAGGCACGTATATCGAGCGTTCCCGCCAGGCCTTCCTCGACCTGGTTCACGAGCAGGGGCTCGCGGCAGCCGGGGTGACAGTCCGCGCCCGCCTATTGAGCCCCGAGGAAGCCATCGGCAAGCCCGGGCGCCGCGACTTCCCTCTCCTCAAAGGGAAGGAGCGTCTCGTGGAAGCAGTGATCGAGAGGGCCCGCGGCCACGCCTTCACCGATTCCCCCCGGGAGTTCACCGGCTCGGTGGAGGAACTGTTGGCATTACCGCTTAGCAATACCCGTGACCGGGGACTCTACCTGGCCGCCCTGAATGCAGCCTTTCGGCACGCAGGACGAGTGAACGGAACGGTTCACTGCCGGGACGATGACCCGGAAAGGTGCGCGAGTGAGGTCGCCACGAAAGTGGAGACTCACCTCCACTGGGAGAGGATCGGGCTGGTAGGACTCAATCCAGCCATCGCCGAAGAGCTGGCCTTCCGCTTCGGTGCCGAACGACTCCGGATTACTGACCTCGACCCCGACAACATCGGCACGGAGCAGTTCGGGATCCCGATCTGGGACGGTGAAAGTCGGGCCGAAGAGTTGATCCGTTGGGCAGACGGTGTGCTTCTGACCGGCACGACATTCGTGAACGGTACCTTCGATCCGATTTGGAACGTGATCGAGGCAACCCGGACGCCAGCGATCATCTTTGGCGTCACGGCCGCCGCCATGGCGCATCTCTTTGGATTCGAGCGACTCTGCCCCTGCGCCCGGGAGTAGTCGGCCCCTACCCCAGAGCGTCCAACGCCTGCCTCAGGTCGGCGATCAGGTCCTCCCGATCCTCGCAGCCTACCGCCAGCCGAACCAATCCATCGGTGATGCCCGCCGCCAGACGGTCCTGGTGCTTTACGGTCGCGTGGGTCATGGATGCGGGATGCTGGATCAAGCTTTCCACCCCACCCAGGGACACGGCCAGAGCCGGCAACTCAACGGACCCCAACACCTTTCGACCCGCTTCGACGCCTCCCTTCAGTTCGAAGGAGATCAAGGAGCCGGGCCCGGCCATCTGCCGAGCGATAAGATCGGCTTGGGGGTGACCCGGTAGACCGGGATAGCGAACCCACTCCACCGCCGGGTGGTGGGCCAAGAGCTCCGCCAGAGCCCCGGCGTTCTCCTGGGCCGTCCGCACCCGCATGGCCAACGTCTTGACACCCCGATGAACCATCCAGGCCTGGTGAGGGTCCATGGTGCCCCCCAAATAGTGGCGGACCCCGCGAACCCTCTTCATCAACTCCTCGTCCTGGAAGACGAGAATGCCCCCCACCACGTCCGAGTGCCCGTTCAGAAACTTGGTGACGGAATGGAGGACGATGTCGGCCCCGAAGCGAAATGGCTTCTGCAAGATGGGGCTCATGAAGGTGTTATCCACCACCAGGAGAGCCCCGGCCTCGTGAGCGATCTCGGCGGCCTTGGCCAGGTCGGTGATGGCCAGAGTGGGATTGGCCGGAGTTTCCACGAAGATCACCCGAGTCCGGTCAGTTACGGCCGCCCGCAGGATTTCGGTGTCGCTCGTGTCCACCATGGAAGCCTGGATGCCGAACCGGGAGAAGTCCCGCTCCAGCAAAACCCGGGAGGGCCCATAGACCGAAGCGCTGGAGACCACGTGGTCCCCGGTGGAGAGAAGGGCAAAGAAGACCGTGGATATGGCTGCCATCCCCGAGGCGGTAGCCAGGGCCGAGGTCCCTTCTTCCAGGGCAGCCACGCTCTCCTCCAGGGCCGCGATGGTGGGGTTGCCCATTCGCGTGTAGATATACCCGGGATCGACGCCGGCGAAGCGGGCCGCCCCCTCCTCAGGTGTGCGGAAGACGAAGGTGGATGTCTGGAAGATGGCCGGGGCCAATGCACCGAATGTGGGATCCGGCTCCGAACCCCCATGAATACATTCGGTGTCGATGTTCCATCGGGTCTGGTTCTTATTCTTCATTTCAGGCTTGCCCCCCATACCCGAAACCGCCACGCTGGCCCCTCCCCTGCCCGAGTCCTGGACTCTGGGCGTGGCCATGGCCATGGCCGTGGCCGTGGTCGTGGTCGTGGCCGGGACACGCTTCCTCGGAGGTGAGGCGCCGAAGGCGGCCTTCCTTCAAGGCCGCCACCGTGGCTTCCACGTCTTTCTCTGAGCTCACGTAAACGGCGACCCCCCCGCTCTCCAGGCGGGAGAAGGCCCTTCTCCCCAAACCCCGGCACACTATGGCGTCCACGGGCCGGGTTCCCAGAAAGTCCAGGGGACGGCAAGCGCCGTGGGCGTGATGGTCCCCCCCGTTGCTCTGGGCCTCAACCTCCCCCGTGTCCGTATCGACGAAAGTGAAGAAAGGAGCGCTGCCGAAGTGAGCGGAGGGCACTCCTTGGAGCCCCTTATCGTCCATGGTCGGTATGCAGAGTTTCATCTATGACTGTCCTTTATGAAGAGATGAATCGACGTTCGTCGAAGGTCTTTCTTCTCCTGGAGGAAGCTGTGGATCTCCCTCCGAAACGATAACGAGGGCCGCGTTTTCCACCACGGCACGCACCATGGTGGCCCGGCCTGTCTTCAGGAGCCGCTGAACCGTGCCACGAGAAACTCCCATACGCTCACCGGCTACGACCTGATGGAGCCCCTCCACATCACAAAGGCGAAGGGCCTCCAATTCGTCTTCCCCCAGATGAAACACCTCCAGCTCGGGCATGGGAATGCTCCGGGGCTTGAAGACCCTGTCTCCGGTAACTTCTCGGCATTTCCGGTGTTTTCGCGGTCTGGGCAAAAGCTTGACTCCTTTTGTGCATATGCACAATATATTCAGAAGTCCGAATCGTCAACCTCGAGGAGGCACCACGATGGAAAGAGTGGAGGGGCAGAGCGAGGGGGCGGAGAGTTCAGGAGCCCGGTACGTATTCGGGCCGGTCTTTTCTCGCCGGCTCGGCCAGTCCCTGGGCATCGATCCGATACCGGCCAAGAGCTGCAATTGGAACTGCGTCTACTGCCAACTGGGCCGAACCGTGCCACTACGCAGTGAGCGGTCAGAGTACTTCCCTTCGGCAGAGATCGTTGGCGAGGCAGAGGCCCTTCTCTCGAAGCAGGCCGCGGGCACCATCGACTGGGTGACCTTCGTGGGATCGGGTGAGACTCTCCTTCATTCTGGTCTCGGGTGGATGCTGCGACGCATGAAGGAGATCACCGACCTTCCCCTTGCCGTCATCACCAACGGGTCATTTCTCTCCGACCCCGAGATAAGGAGGGAGTTGTTCCCGGCCGATGCAGTCCTCCCATCGCTGGATGCCGGCACACCCGACCTTTTCAAGCGCATCAATCGCCCCCACCCCGGAATCTCCTTTCACCAGCACGTCGCAGGTCTGGAAGCCTTCAGCCGAGAATACCGGGGGCGGCTCCTCCTGGAGGTGATGCTGATCCAGGGGCTGAACGATACGGAGGAGGCTCTTTCGGATCTGGCCGCTATCGTTGACCGCATCAACCCCGATGGGATTCACCTGTCCCGCCCCGATCGGCCGCCGGTAGAGCCCTGGGTCGCTCCTACCGACGACGAGGGTTTCATGAGGGCGGCATCGGCCCTGGGATCCGTAGCGCAAGTGCTCCATCCTGCGGAAAGCATACTCTTCCTCGATAACCCCGAAAGCGCTTTCGAAATCCTCCTGGGGGTCCTGATCCGACATCCCCTGAGCGAAACCCAACTTCAGCGAGCTCTAGCCCATTGGCCTGAGGCGGACGCCT
The DNA here is from genome assembly GCA_030618065.1 of Gemmatimonadota bacterium. GTDB lineage: Bacteria > Gemmatimonadota > Gemmatimonadetes > Longimicrobiales > Gaopeijiaceae > JABDNZ01. Next base: position 1,630 of record JAUXEE010000174.1, on the reverse strand, counting down.
CCGCTTTCCTGGATTCCCTGGAACGATCAGCCAGGATCAAGAAGACGGAGCGGCACGGCGAGAGGTTTTGGGTCTCCATGGAAGCCGAGTTCCCCTCTCCTTAACCGGGATCCACCAGGGCTTCGAAGGCCAGAACGAGGGAGCGGACCTTCTCGGAGAGCGGGGGGGCTTCCACCTCTTCCCCTCGGAGCCATTGTACCTGCAGGGCCCGGTTCTCCGGGAGAGTTCCCAGGACCGGAGGCCCACCCAGAGCTTTGAGCTTCCCTCTCAGGTACGCCTCGGTATCGGAATCCGGGACACGGTTGAGAATGGCGGCAATCCCTTGAATCCGGCTCTCTGTGAAGTGTCGAACAGCCGTTTCCACCATAAGCGGGTCATCCAGATGATCTGTGGCGGGGGGAACCCCTTCCTTGATCTTCTTCATCATCTGTTGGAGGTGAACCGCCATCTGGAGGGCTGCCGTGGTCGGATCGACCACCACTAGAATCCAGTCGAGGCCGGTGAGGACCCCCCGAGCCGAGTCTTCAAACCCCGCCTTGAAGTCCAGTAATGTCACGGGGTTCTCCCCGCTCTCTTGGATCCGCACGTCCCGTGCGATCTTTGCGATGGGCCCATCACAGCCGGCCCCGGGACCAAGATCACCCATCTTCCCGGCCACCAAAACCCGGATGCCCTGGGGACTTTCAGCCAGGAATCGCGGAGAGAGGTCGCCGAGGTCGAGATCCGAATTCTGAAGTGGAGTCGGGTCATCTACGGGGCAGCTCACGGCGCCCCCGGAAAAGACCATCCCACCAAAGTGATCCATCAGGGGTTTCGGCGCGGGCCCGGCTCCCAGGGCTTCAGCAAGCCCCACATTGGTGGAGTCCGCGTCCAGAACGACCAGGCGGTAGCCTTCCTTGCTGAGTCCACGAGCAAGCAACACAGTAACGGTGCTCTTTCCCGCCCCACCTTTTCCAAAAAAGCCCACGCGAAGCCCTGCCAGAGGCATTTCTCTCATTGGTCACAGTCCTTCCAGCTCATGAATCGTAATGTGCGTATGCACATTACGATTCATGACGACCTCCGTCAACCGGTCGCCGCAACCGGAGGGGATCATCGCTTCTACTCTGCCCTGAGCGACTCCAACGGGTCCACCTTCGCAGCCTTCCACGCCGGCAGGATGGACGCGGCAATGGCCACCCCGAGAAGGAGTATGCTCGATCCGCCGAGGGTGACGGGATCCGCCATGGAGACCCCGAAGAGAAGGCTCCGGAGGGAGAGGGAGGCGCCGACCCCACCCAGGATCCCCAGCGCCGCTCCTACCGCCACCAGAGCCAATCCGTGCCGTAGCACCAAGCCTACGACATCTCCGCTCCTGGCCCCCACCGCCATTCGGATCCCTATCTCGTGCCGCCGCCGGGTTACGAGGAAGGCCAAAACCCCATAGAGACCGAAGGCCGCCATCAGTAGCCCGGCCAGGGCGAAGGCTCCAACAAGGGTCATTCGGAACCGGGGCTGAGTGAGAGTGCCGGCCACCCGGGCCTTCATGGTCTGGACGTCGGTGAGGGCGATGTCCGCATCCTGTTCCCTCAAAACCTCCCGCAAAACGCCCACTGTGGATAACGGATCGTCCCCCGAGGTGCGGACCATG